>CAMNGN010000147.1 GCA_946538475.1 uncultured Blautia sp. | reverse complement strand
TTTCTGACAGCGCTGCTGTATGCGCCTGTATCCGGCAGGAAAGCCCTCGCTCCCTCGAAGTCGGTCCTCTGCCTGACTTCGTAAAGAGGAACCTGACAGACAACTGCTCCCGGCCGTTGCCTGTACTTATCGGTTCGGTGTTGTTTCCTTGCTGACATGTATAGATTATCATTATCTGTAGGATCCGTCATCAAACCTATGGTTTAATTTTGCGCCTGTATAGTCATCTTTTTGGCGCTGCTGCCTGAGGAAGTGGTACAATGGGGGGAAGGGGAGGAGAAGTTTATAAAATTTTAATGGTGCCTGACACCATAAGCAAAAATTTAATGGTGCCTGACACCGTGAACAAATTATTAAGGAGCGGACTATGGCGGAGGAAAAGCTGAAAATATTATATTTGATGCAGGTGCTCCTCGAGGAGACCGATCCGGAGCACCCTTTGAATGCGACGCAGCTTTGCGAAAAAATGCAGTCGAGATATGACTTTTCTTATAATCGGAAAACGATCTACGCTGACATCGGGCGGCTGCAGGCTTATGGAATGCAGATCGGGCAGACTAAGGGAAGCAGCTTTGGATATTACGTTGAGAAGAGGGATTTTGACCTGGCGGAGCTGAAGCTTCTGGTGGATGCCGTGCAGTCCTCGAAGTTCATCACGAAGGAGAAATCGGAAGACCTGATCCGCAAACTGGCGGGGCTGACCAGCAATGCGTATGCAAAGCAGCTGCAGCGCCAGGTTTTCATATACAACCGGATCAAGGCAGATAACGATGCGATCTACGCTAATGTGGATGCCCTGCATGAGGCGATCCAGAAAAACAGGCAGATCGGCTTCAAGTATTGTGAATGGACGGTAAAGAAGGAGCTTGTACAGAAGAAAAACGGCGCCGAGTATATTGTGTCCCCGTGGGCGCTGACCTGGGATGACGAGAATTATTATCTGGTCGGGTACGAAGAGGCTTCGGAGAAGATCAAGCACTATCGTGTGGATAAGATGCAGGAAATCCGGGTGACGGAAGAAATGCGGCTCGGAAAGGATCGCTTCAAAGACTTTGACCTGGCAGCTTTTGCGCGGAAGACCTTTGGAATGTACGGGGGCGAAGACCGTAAGATCACACTGGAAGGAGAGAATCACCTGGCCGGCGTGGTGATCGACCGTTTCGGAACAGATGTGATGATGCGGCCATATGACAGGGAACATTTTCACGCAAGTGTCACCGTGACGATCAGCCCGCAGTTCTTCGGGTGGCTTGCCGGAATCGGCAAAGGAATAAAAATCTGCCGGCCGGAGGATGTGAGGGAGGCATACAGGGAGTATTTGCGGGGGATTATCGGATGAGACGTGGAACACGGGGACGGTTCCTCGTTCCACCCAACTATACACAGGAATAACTCTTGTGTATTTCTGGGTGGAACGAGGAACCGTCCCCGTGTTCCATGTCTCATCCAAGAAACTCATATTGTCTTTGAATCCGCTCACGCAGCAACCCTATAAACCTCTGCGGCTCCACCACTCTGACCGTAGCGCCAAAAGACAAAATACGGATGACCATCTCGGTCTCATCCTGCCGGTCATATTTAAGCGTCACCAGATATTTGTTCTCATCAAGTCTCCGGGTTTCCTTCTCCAGATGAGAAAAATGAAGCAGTACACGTTCCAAAGTATTCCTGCTGTCTTCGATTTCAAAAGTGACTGTATTTAACACGGCGTCGCTTAACTGCTGCGGCTCATCGGAAATATTAAACTCACAGGAAATGATCCTTGAGAGGTTGATGACCAGACGCCTTTTATAACCTTCCGCAACCAGTCTGAAACGGTCATCCTTTTCAGAATACTCCAGATAATATGGGGTCACACCTGCTTTTAGCAGATCATGATGTCTTGATTCGAAGGATATATACAGGTTGCGCTTTTCCCGAAGAGCCTGCAGGATAGTTCTGAAGTGCTCAATGTAAGCGGGATCCTGATAATCGTCACCATCAGAATAACGATCATAATAAACAATTGTGTCAGGTGTAAACAGAGGCTCTATGTCTTCGAGCCCGGTCATATCGGGATCAAAAAGCCGGATCCGCGAATCCAAGAGCATTGCCTTTAACCAGCGTTTTTCCGGTATCGTCAGCGGCATGTCGGGCTCTTCTTCCAGAGGCGTGGAATAATCTTTGTGAAGCAGTTTCCATTTTTCTGTCTTCAATTTATCCGGAATAGTCAGCATGCTTTCACCAAATGCATGCTTCATCACAAGGGCGTTCAGTTCTTTCCCCGTAAGATTTCCCTGTACTGCCTTGGTAAGGATGTCGGCCACAGCACGATAATAGCTGCCATAGACTTCATTAAACAGCATCACTGTCACCTCCTCCGTACATTTTCATCATTTTGCCCAGATCATTTCGGAAGCGGTTGATAACGAGGTCATCTGTACATTGCAGATCGGATATTCTGCCCGTAAAGGTTCGCACCCATGGCATCATTTCCAGCGCATTATACACATCTGCCGTAAACTTCCAATGCGTTTCATCTATCTGCGTCACTGTTCCGCACCGCTTTTCCCGCTCAAGTCTGTCGACGATATGCTCTTCATCGGGGCCTGCAAAAATCGTCATTTCCAGATGTTCCGTGTGCGCAGAGCTGTTTCCGGTCACGCCCCAGCTATGGGAGCAGAAATCATCCAGTCGGGAAATCAGATCCTCAGAGTACTCAAAAACTTCTTCCATCTTTACTTTGTCGATCAGATCGATTCTGAAGAAGGCAAATTTTTCACTTTTAGATGCCATAGCCAAAAGATACCGGCGGCCTGATTGTGTGCCGATATAGATCTTCAGGGGCAGAACTCTTAAACGCCGGCTGCTTGCGGTAAAAGTGATCATTCGATGCTCTCTTATCGCGATAAAAAGATCGTACAAAATCTCACTGTCCGGCGCATCCAAAATATAATGGTGTTTGAAGCGAAACCGGTCAAATTTATGTGGAAGGCGGTCCTGCACAAAAGATCCGATCACACCTACAGGCGCGACTTCCGAAAAGAACGCCGCGGCGGAATCCCAGGTAGAAAGGTCAATGTGATCCTCATTTCGAACATAGATGGTTTCGCGCCCCCGCTTTTCTTTGCCGATAAGGCCCATTTCCACATATTCCTTCAGCTTTTTTCTCACCGTGGATTCGTCCGGCATATCATCAGACGCAAAATCTGATAATCTGTCTGCCAGTTCGTCCATCATTTCCATGATGGTAACTCCCTCGTTGACTTTTAAGATATCCAGAATATGAAAGTGCAGCGTGATATCTCTGTCGGTAAAACTTTTGGTTCGAAAAGCGCGGTACAGCGGATTCTCCGAAACGGTCCTGCTGTCGACCGACAGAAATACACGCCTCCCGTCTGCGTCCTGTCCGAACTTCATATAATCGCCCAGCCAGCTTTCTATCCGCCGCCTCTCATTATCATAACTTCTGGCACTCTTCATGGTGAATTCATTTCGGTGCCGAAAGCCGTAAACATAAAAAGAGCGCAGATAAGCGCGGATGCGGTTGAAGTCCTTGATCAGTTCGCTATAAGCCATTTGGACGCCCCTTTCATGCTTTAAAGTTGTATATTGGCTTCATCACATCAATGACATCCACCGACTCGCGTATCACATCGATGATATCGGCCAGGGACTTGTAGGCCATCGGTGCCTCATCCAAAGTCGATTCGTTTACAGATGTGGTGTAGACCCCTTTCATTGCCTCCTTGTATTCGTCCAGGCTAAGCTGTGCCATTGCGGAGCGGCGGGACATGAGTCTTCCTGCGCCGTGCGGAGCAGAAAAGTTCCATTCCGGGTTGCCCTTTCCGACTGCCAGGACACTTCCGTCTCTCATGTTGATTGGGATCAGCACTTTTTCCCCGGCATGGGCGGCGATAGCGCCTTTGCGGAGGATCATCTCTTCTGTATCGATGTAGTTATGGATAGTGTGGAAGGCCTCTCCTGCCACTATGCCGGCCTTTTCAAGCAGGATCTCCGCCATCATCTCGCGGTTTCTGCGGGCAAAGCGCTGGCAGATCTCCACATCATGCAGGTAATCGGCCAGATATTCGCCGGACAGAAAGCACAGATCCTCCGGTATCGTTGCCGTTAACTCCTCATGATCCGAATTAAATGCTTTCAGGGCGGCCTCTATCTCCTTCTGTCTTCCTTGTTCTTTGTATGTGCGGATAAGCTCCTCCCTCTCGCGAAGAACAGTCTCCTTTCCCTTATTCAGGTCGATGGCCAAACGCTGATACAGATCCGCGACCTGCTTTCCCAGATTGCGGCTTCCGCTGTGAATGATAAGGTACTTCGTGCCGTCCGCCGCTTCATCGATCTCAATAAAGTGGTTTCCTCCCCCCAGAGTCCCCAGGCTGCACTCCAAATACTCCGGCTTTCTCAGACTGTCGAAGCACCGCAATTCCTGCAAATCAAAGCTCTCCTGCTTTTCCTCCCAGACATTCATTCCCGAGGGAATAAAATGGGCGGCTTCATCCACCTTCTCGAAATCAACATCCCCCTTTCCCAAATTGACAGTGTACATACCGCATCCGATATCCACACCCACGATGTTCGGAACTGCTTTATCGATAACAGTCATGGTCGTTCCGATCGTGCACCCGCTCCCGGCATGGACATCCGGCATGATACGAATTTTGCTTCCCTCTGTGAATTCATAATCACACATACGGCGGATCTGTTCGATTGCCTCTTCTTCAATTATATTTGCATAGCATATCGCAGTATTGATCTTTCCCTTTATTTCTAGCATTTGTCTCCCTTCCTTCTTACAAGATAATATGCATTACAATATTCCCGATGCATTCAAACAAAACCGAAATTTATTTCGTTTTTTATCATGATTATACTGTATCACAGCAGGAAACTGTTTTCCAAGAAAAAAGTTGCGAACATTTGGGTCAATGAGTATT
>CAMNGN010000146.1 GCA_946538475.1 uncultured Blautia sp. | reverse complement strand
CCTCTTTTGGTATTATCATCGTATCAGATTTACATAAAACAAAGGGGGCCGCAACCCAAATTGGAAAGAACAAGGGAAGCGAAGCAGTCCGACAACAGACTGTTCACGATAAAAAAATATAAAGAAAAGAAAATCGAATACTACGACTATTCCCTGCTTGCCGTCATCATCATCCTGATCAGCTTCGGCCTTGTCATGCTCTACAGCACGAGCGCCTACCTCGCAGAGGTGCAGTTTCATGATGATATGTATTATTTCAAAAGGCAGGGAATGTTCAGCATCGCCAGCATCGGGGTGGCGGTCGCTGTATCGCGCATTGACTATCACATACTGGAAAAACTGCATGGCCTGTTATATTTGGCAGCGGCCGGCCTGATGATACTGGTAGTCACGCCCCTGGGCTTCGCCTCACACGGTGCGCGGCGCTGGCTGCAGCTTGGTCCGATCAACTTCCAGCCTGCCGAGATCGCGAAGATTGCTGTCATCGTATCGCTCTCATGCGCGATAGTCGCCATGGGGAAAAAAGTAAGGACACTGAAGGGATGCATGTTTCTGGCCGGACTGGGTGGCCTTCAGGCATTCATCGCCTATGTGTTTACCGACAACCTGAGTACCGCTATAATCATCTTTGGCATCACGGTCGGGCTGATCTTCATTGCCCATCCTAAATTCAAATGGTTCATTATCCTTGCCATTGTCGTGGTCGCGCTTGCCGCGCTGGTCATCATGTACCTTAACTCGACAATGCAGAACAGTGACAACTTCAGGCTTCAGCGAATTCTGGTATGGCTTCATCCCGAAGACTACGCAGACGGAGACGGATACCAGACACTGCAGGCGCTTTACGCGATCGGTTCCGGCGGTCTGCTCGGCCGCGGCCTGGGCAACAGTATTCAAAAGCTGGGTTCGGTTCCCGAGGCACAGAACGACTTTATCTTCTCGATCATCTGTGAAGAGCTGGGAATCGTCGGCGGCGTGATCGTGCTGCTGTTTTTTGCCTACCTGCTGTACCGGCTTTTCTTCATCGCACAGAATGCACCCGATATGTTTGGGTCCCTGCTTGTGAGCGGGATCTTTATTCACATATCGCTTCAGGTCATACTGAACATCGCCGTCGTGCTTGCCATCCTGCCCAACACCGGAGTCACGCTTCCGTTTATCAGTTACGGGGGTACCTCGGTGCTGCTGCTTATGGCCGAGATGGGGCTGGCGCTGGGCGTGGCGCGCAAGATAGAGCTGCAGGCGCCGGCGCTGCTGTGATTCATCCCCCCTTGACAAAAATAACCGCGTCCTCTATACTCATTTTCATAAAACAGCCTATCTAAAGGAGAAATGTAGCAATGTTGGAAAAAATGCAGAAAATGCTTGCAGAACAGCTCAACATCGACGTAGACAAGATCACCCCCGACACCTCTTTTAAGGATGACCTTGGTGCGGACTCCCTCGATCTGTTCGAACTTGTAATGGCGCTGGAAGATGAGTACAATATCGAGATCCCGACAGAAGAACTTCAGAAAATGACCACTGTCGGCTCTGTGCTCGACTATCTGAAACGTGCCGGAATTGACGTATAAAAAAACGGACAGGGACACACGCTCTGATCCGGGCCTGCCGGGCACACACTTATGCCCGGCAGACATAGAGATGCCCTCCGGCAATTCCGGAGGGCTTTCCGTTTGAGAGGAGAGATAACAACATGGAAAAAATCAGAACCAGGTTTGCCCCGAGCCCCACAGGCCGCATGCACGTAGGCAACTTGAGAACCGCACTGTACGCTTACCTCATCGCTAAACATGAAGGCGGAGATTTCCTCCTGCGTATCGAAGATACCGATCAGGAGCGCCTTATGGAAGGCGCCGTCGACATCATCAACCGCACAATGGAAAAGACCGGCCTCGCACATGACGAAGGCCCCGACAAAGACGGCGGATTCGGCCCCTACATTCAGAGCGAGCGCCAGGCCGCAGGCATCTACACCAAATATGCACAGCAGCTGATCGACAGCGGCCACGCATACTACTGCTTCTGCGGCAAAGAAGAACTCGAAGGCATGAAACGCATCGTAGCCGGCAAGGAAATTTCCATCTATGACAAGCGCTGCGCCTCCCTCCCCAAAGAGGAAGTGGAGAGAAGGATCGCCGCCGGCGAACCGCACGTTGTCCGCTTTAACATGCCGACAGAAGGAACCACGACCTTCCACGATGTCATCTACGGAGACATCACCGTGGAGAACGCCGAACTGGAGGACCTGATCCTCATCAAATCGGACGGCTTCCCCACCTATAACTTTGCCAACGTCGTGGACGATCACCTTATGCAGATCAGCCACGTGGTAAGAGGAAACGAGTATCTTTCCTCCGCGCCGAAATACAACCGCATCTACGAAGCATTCGGCTGGGAGATCCCGACCTACGTCCACTGCCCGCTGATCACCGATGAAACCCACCAGAAGCTCTCCAAACGTTCGGGCCATTCCTCCTTCGAGGACCTTCTCGAGCAGGGCTTTGTGGCCGAGGCGATCGTAAACTACGTGGCACTCCTCGGCTGGAGTCCCTCGGATAACCGCGAGATCTTCTCGCTGCCCGAGCTGGTCGAAGCGTTCGACTATCATCACATGAGCAAATCCCCGGCAGTCTTCGACATACAGAAACTCCGTTGGATGAACGGCGAGTACATCAAGAAGATGCCCGAAGAAGAGTTCTACGAGATCGCCCTTCCGTACATGAAAGAAGTGCTGGACGGCGACTACGATTACAGAAAGATCGCTGCAATGGTACAGACCCGTATCGAAGTGTTCCCGGACATCCGGGATCACATCGACTTCTTCCGCGAAGTGCCGGAGTACGACACATCCATGTACAAGAACAAAAAATGGAAGACGACCGAAGAGAGCTGCCTCGGCATCCTTAACGATCTTATTCCGATCCTCACCGCGCAGGAAGACTACGCCAACGATCCGCTGTATCAGACCCTGACCGCCTACGCAGCCGAAAAAGGCATCAAGAGCGGTTCCGTCATGTGGGCAGTGCGTACCGCGCTTTCCGGCAAGCAGACCACACCGACCGGCGCGACCGGCATCATGGAGATCATCGGCAAGGATGAAACCATCAACCGTCTTAACGCCGCTATCAAAAAACTCAGCGAATCATGAAGCTAAACACATCTCAGCTTAAAGCCGCACATCACCTGTCAGGGCCCATGATGGTCCTGGCAGGCCCCGGTTCGGGGAAAACATCCGTCATCGTCAGCAGAACGGAATATCTGATCAGTTCAGGGGAGGCAGAGCCTTCCCATATTCTGGTTGTGACATTTTCGCGCGCCGCGGCACGCGAGATGAGAGAGCGCTTTCTGGCCCGCATCGGCAGCAGACAGACGCAGGTGACCTTCGGAACCTTCCACGGCATATTCTACGGCATCCTGAAGAATGCATATCACCTCGGCGCGTCCAACATTCTCTCGGAGGGCGAAAAGTTCGAGATCCTCAAAGAGATAGCCATGCACAGAAGCCCCGACCTGGCAACCGAAGGCGACTTTCTCGAAGATCTGTCGCGCGAGATCGGTACCGTAAAAGGCAATCGCATAGACATCGAGCACTATTATTCCGCCTCCTGTCCCGACGAGGTGTTCAAGGCCATCTTCAAGGACTACCGCGATATAAAGAACAACCGAAGAAAGCTCGACTTCGACGACATGATCCTGTACTGCTACGAGCTCTTCAGAAAAAGGCCGGATATACTCGCGGCCTGGCAGAAAAAATTCACCTACATCCTTGTAGATGAATTCCAGGACGTAAGCAGTCTGCAGTACGACGTGATCAAAATGCTGGCCGCGCCGGAAAACAACCTGTTTGTGGTCGGAGACGATGACCAGTCAATCTATCGCTTTCGCGGAGCAAAGCCCGAGATCATGCTGAGCTTCCCCAGGGATTTTAAGGACGCAGGCCGCATTCTTCTGGACACCAATTACCGCTGCACCGGAAACGTGCTGAACGCCGCGATGAACGTGATCGGGCACAACAAGACGCGATTCGACAAAGAGCTGAAAACCATAAACGAACCGGGAACTCCGGTACGTTCTCTTACCTTCGACTCGCCGCCCGAAGAGTACGACTATGTGGTCAGAAAAGCCCAAAAACTGGCCGAAAACGGCGGAAAGTACTCCGACATGGCCGTGCTTTTCCGCACCAACCGTGAGGCGGAAGGCCTGGTGCAGAAGCTGATGGAATTCCAGATCCCCTTTGTGATGAAGGAGCAGCTTCCCAACATATTTAACCACTGGATATGCAAAGACATGCTGGCATACATGCACCTCGCAGCGGGGGAGAAGGACCGCAAATATTTCCTGCAGATCATGAACCGCCCCAACAGGTACATCTCGCGCGAGGCGGCCTCCGCCAGGGATGTCGGCATACGTTCGCTGCTGGCCTTTTACAGCGACAAGGACTGGATGGTCGACCGCCTGGTGACTCTGCAGAACCATCTGAAGATCATCGGCAAGCTGAATCCCTACGCTGCGATCAATTTTATCCGGAAGTCCGTAGGCTACGAAGATTACTTGCAGGATTACGCTGTGTATCGTAAAATAAAAGCCGATGAGCTGACAGAGACACTCGATCAGATCCACGAAAGCACAAAAGGCAGGAACAGCCTTGAGGAGTGGGAAGCGCACATCGAAGAGTACGGGAAGATGCTCGAGGAACAGGCGCAGAAGCAGGACGAACAGCCCGAAGGCGTGATCATTTCGACGCTCCATCGGGTAAAAGGACTCGAATTCCCCTACGTCTTTATCCTGAACGTGAACGAAGGGAACATCCCTTACCGAAAAGCGGTGCTGCCTGAAGCAGTCGAGGAGGAAAGACGTCTGTTCTACGTGGGAATGACCCGCGCGTCAAAAGAACTGACACTCTGCCACGTAAAAAGGCAGTTCGAAAAAACAAAAGATCCGTCCCG
>CAMNGN010000145.1 GCA_946538475.1 uncultured Blautia sp. | reverse complement strand
TTGCGAATGTCCTCCCACCGGTTCTGCATCCGCGAACGCCTCTGCGGAGAGATATTCTCCCACAGACGATGGTCATCCACACGAAACTCCCTTGCGAGCCTGTCCTCATCAAACGGAAGTTCCCCCAAAAGCCACCGGTAAACTCCCTGCGCCGTCACCACCCGAAGATCCTTCTCCAGTCTCTCGTAAACCAAAAGTCTCTGCGCAGATTTTCGCTGATGCACAGCGGGCTCATAAAGCCCATCGATGATATACTCCGCCGTGATATCACAGGCCAGGCTCCACCGTGCATTTTTCTCCCGTTTCACGGCAAGTGCGGCGGCTTCCCTCTCATCAATATCTATTGTGTCCTCCTGCGGCCTGACAAACAAATGGCAGAACAGACAATGGATCAAAATATGCATATACAGCCTGTTGACCCGCCTCCGGTCTTCACGAAACATCTGCGGAATACTCTCCCTATTAAAAAGCAGAATCTCCCCATCCGTCCCCGCCGGAATCATCCGATCATCCGGTGCAAATTTAAATTGAAAGAGCCCTGTCCCCAGAAACCGCATCTTCATATACAGCTCATTCCGGGCATTGGAGAGAATATCCCCTCCAAGCTCCGCCAGAAGATTCTCCTGCTCCTGCTGCCTGTAGATCACATTTTTCATAGAATCCCCCAAAATCCGTTTCCTTTATTATTAATCATACCACGGAAATCCCTTCATATGCTATACTGATAAGTGAAATACACGAATCAGAGGTTATCAAATGTTTGATTATGAAATAATAGAAAAAGATAATACCATCCGCATAACCGCATACCACGGCGGTGCAAAAGCCGAAGTCCCGGACACCATAAACGGTACTCCGGTCACCGAAATCGGCCCCTACGCCTTCTCCCGCACCGAGATCATCCTCCTCGACCTGCCCCGTACCGTCCGCCGTCTGGGACGATATGCTCTCTACGGCTGCGCCAAATTAAAAGAATTCCGCTTCTGCAGCACCCTGAACGACATCGGCGCCGGCGCATTTACCGGCTGTCACAAAATCGAGAAGATCTGCATCGATGTCACCGAAGACGAACGCTCTCACCTGCGCGACGTCCTGATGGAGATTCCCGAAGAGCTGGTCGTCGAATACCGCCAGGGCAGCCGTACAGCCATACTCCCGTTTCCCGAATACTACGAAGAAGGCGTCGAAAACACCCCCGCCCGCATCATCATGTCCGAAATGCACGGCAGCGGACTGCTCTACCGCAACTGCTTTACCGATCGCCGCCTGCGCTTCTCGGAATACGACGGCCGTTTTCCCTACGCCCTGGGCCAGGAACATCCCTCGTTTCTTTACCGGCTGGCCTTAGCCCGCCTCATGTATCCCTACGAACTGTCCGAAAACGCAAAAAAGGCCTATGAAACATTCCTGAAAGAAAACATTTCACAGGCCCTCGACTACTTCACCGCCCACAGAGATCAGACTGCAGTGGGATTTTTGATGCAGCTTAATCGAAAACAGAGAGACATCCGCAGAATTATGTTCGAATTGTGACATTAATACACCGTGATGCAGCCTATTAACGCTTTAGCCTTCATAAAAACCATTATCGCTGTCTTCTGTCCATCGTTCATACATTTCTTTGTAATGCTTTGCAATAAATCTCTGTATGACGGAAATCTCATGATCATTCAGCATTCCCCTTTCCTGAACATAAGATGTTCCGTCCGCTCTGACAAAAAACTTAGCCGATCCACCCTCCGTCAGCCTTTTATCACTTGCATGAGCGTGCATAGCTTCCATAACGCAATGCTTTGTATAATAGAGATAATAACCCGCAACCTTATCACGATAGTACTTAGGCATCTGCTTCCTCCATGAACTCCGCGTCTTTATCCCAGATTTCCAGAGCTATCGTCTGCTCTATCGGATCCATGCTGCTCTCCAGCACTTTTCCCGATCTGTCGATAATCATTACATGTGCCTGTTTCTTATTTAAATTTACGATTTGAACATTATTTCCTGTTTTGGTAAAAGCAAAACCATTTACGATCATATCAGCAGCATCAGCTATTTCTTTCTTCATATCTTCAGGCATATTTTATCTCAACCTCCTTGATTGGTTTCAAAAAAGAGTCCGGATCTATCATTAGATTCTTAAGAATCGGAACAAGATCGATATAATCCTCCTCGGGATCTTTTCCATGATTTTTTGAGATGACAACCAGATAGCCTCTGTCCCACTCAACGATTTTCAAATACTTTTCAAGATTTTTTCCGGTTAAAAAAGTAATAGTTCTATCACCATAGATAAACTTCGTGTATTCTCCCCGGTTGGTCAAATATGCTATATGTTCCATTTACTTTTCCCCTTGTTAATCTCATGTTTTAAATAAGGAACAGAAATCACCTTCAGGCATTACTGTGTATCTTTCATCAGCCGCAGCTCTGATATAGCCAGCGGGATCGCCAGCAAAAACGACAGTACATCCGCGCATGCCTGCGTGATCTCGACCCCCGTAAGCCCCAGCACACGGGGAAGAATAAGGATCAGCGGAATAAAGAAGATCCCGTTTCTGGAAGATGAAGCGACCGAAGCCTTAAAGCCCTTGCCCATCGACTGCAGCATCATATTCGTCATCACGATAAAAGCCATAAGCGGCAGCGAGACCGCCTGCGCTCTGAGCGCCACAGTCCCTACCTCAATGACCGCCGGATCGTCACGAAAGATCCCGACGATCCCCGGCGCAAAAATGAGACACACGGCAGCCGCGCACGTCAAAAACAACGTCCCCCACTTAACACAGAAGAAAAACCCCTCTCTGACTCGTCCGGTAAGCTTCGCCCCATAATTGAAGCTGCACACCGGCTGAAATCCCTGTCCAAACCCGATAAGCGCGGACGACAGAAGCATCAGCACCCTGGTCACCACCGACATACCCGCGATAGCGGCATCTCCCCCCAGGCTGCCTGCCGCGTGATTAAGAAGCAGTGTAGCAACAGCAGCCAGCCCCTGCCGGAAAAGAGAGGGCGCTCCGCCGTTGATGATCTCTCTCAGATAATAGCCGTTAAGATGAACATTCCTGATGCGCATCCTGATATTGTCACCCTGCCTGCTCCCGATAAACAGGACGATAAAACTGATGATCTGACCGGAAACCGTCGCCATCGCGGCACCCGCGACCCCCAGATCAAGAACAAACATGAGCAGAGGGTCAAGACCGATATTGATGACCGCACCGCACATCAGCCCGATCATGGCATAAAACGCATTGCCCTGAAATCTGAGCTGATTGTTAATGACAAATTGCCCCATCATAAAAGGCGCCCCGATCAGAATGATCCGCATATAGCTGAGCGTATCATGGAGCGATGAATCCGTGGCGCCAAGCGCATAGGCCATGGGTTCCGCAAAAATATTGCCGACCACTGCCACAACGACACCCACGATCAAAGAAATCGCAAATCCGGTGGAGGCCATATTCTCCGCCTTCTCCCGCTCACCGGCTCCAAGCATCCTGGACAGGAAATTGCCCGAACCATGTCCCGCAAAAAAGCCGAGAGCCTGAATAATGGCCATCACAGAAAAAACCAGTCCCACAGCGGCAGTCGCCTGCGTAGAAATACGGCCGACAAAAAAAGTGTCGGCCGTATTGTATATTCCGGTGACCAGCATACTGATAATGGTCGGCACCGACAGCCGCAGGATCAATTGCGGTACAGGAGTGCGCGTCAGCATTTCATAGCGGTCTTCTTTTCTTTTTTTCATGATTTTCCTCCGGTTAAGATCCGGAAGGAACTTCTCTCCCACCCCGGCATCCTGCCCCAATCGCTTTCTATAAACACAATCGAGACAGCCCGGGCAGCACAGATCAGCGCATCGTGCCCTTGAGGATCGGAGACAGACGTTTGTATACGAGGAAAGTGATCAGCACATCAACCATACCCTTGGCAAATGTAAACGGAAGGTTGAAGCACAGAAGGCTCTGGAAGATACTCTTCACGCCCGGCAGGATTGCCTGATACATTCCAAGGATCGTCTCTTCCGGCATAAAATTATAGTAGACAGGATAAACGATAAAATAGTTAAAAGGAACGGACATGATCGCCATAGCCGCAGCACCGACAACCGAACCGATCAGCGCACCCTTTTTGTTACGAATTTTGCCATAAATGATACCGGCTGTTCCCACAAACACAGCGCCAAGCAGGAAGTTGGAAAGCTCACCGACACCAAAACTTCCGGAATCCATCGTGTGCAGAATGTTTTTAATCAGCTCGATAAAAACACCGCTGACCGGTCCCAGCGAGAAAGCCCCGATGAGTGCCGGAAGATCCGAAAAGTCAAATTTGATGAACGCAGGCATGAACGGCAGCCCGATCTCGATCATCTGAAGCACGAAAGCCGCCGCAGCCAGCACACCGATGCCGGCTACTGTGCGAATATTAAGGCTTGTTCCGCTTGTTCTCTTGATAGCAGTTTCTGTTACGTTCGACATGATGCATCTCTCCTTTTCTGCATGTCCCTTATCAGGGTTTTGTACAAAGAAGAAGTTTCCGGTGATGCAGTACCATGCCTTATCAATAAAAAAGCCCCCGGTATTCACCGGGGGCACATTAAAGGCACACACACAGCAGAATCTGCCGGCAGCTTCCTCTCTCATCCAGACTGTACTGTCGGTTCCGGAATCACACCGGATCGGCCGCCGTGGAGGACCACAGCAGTTCGCGGACTATACCGCCGGTCGGGAATTCCGCCTGCGCGGTCACCCTGCCCCGAAGAATTATTAATTACGTGAGTAATTATAAATGTTCTTAATATAATAGTCAACACCAAAATTTCAAACCGATACTAACCGAATATCTCCCGTCACCAACCACCTAAGGCCCAACAGTCCATGCCCTGCGGCCCGACAGTCCGGGTTCCACATCAGGCCGCAGAGCGAAGTGGCATCAGGCTGTGAACCGTTGTGCCTGCCCGAAGAGACAATCTGCTTAGAAGAAC
>CAMNGN010000144.1 GCA_946538475.1 uncultured Blautia sp. | reverse complement strand
CTTGCCAAGGACTTCAACGTCAATCTGCCGGAGAAGTTCCTGTACGAGAAATAATCATTCGTTTTTCTGAGAGGTGTTTCATTTTTATCCCGTATGGGATATAATCTCAAAGTGAATGGATTTTGAGGTCATATGAAAACACTTATCGTTATACCTGCTTACAATGAAGCGCTGAATATTGAAAGAGTCATCCGCCGTCTGACAGAAACTGCCGGCAGCATCGATTATGTGATCATCGATGATGGCAGTTCTGATCAGACAGCGGATATTTGTCGTGAAAACGGCTTTAATTATATTTCCCATCCCGTCAATCTCGGACTCTCTGCAGCCGTTCAGACCGGCTTTATCTACGCCCTGAAAAACGGATATGACGCTGTCATCCAGTTCGACGGCGACGGGCAGCACAGAGGTGAATATATCAGAGAGATGGAGAAGCAGATCGAAGACGGCAGCGACATCGTGATTGGGAGTCGCTTCGTCACGGAAAAGAAACCGCTGACAGGCCGCATGATCGGGAGCCGGCTCATAGGGGCAATGATCCGTCTCATGACCGGCCGCACAATCAAAGATCCGACCAGCGGAATGCGCATGTACGGCAGGAGGCTCATCCGATTGTTTGCGGAAAACAGCAGGATGACGCCGGAGCCGGACACTGTGTGCCACCTCATGAGGCTGGGAGCCAAAGTGACGGAAGTGCAGGTCGTGATGGATGAGCGCATAGCGGGGACCAGCTATCTGAATCTGTCAAAGAGCATTCGATATATGCTGACAGTGAGCATCAGTATCCTGTTCGAGCCGTGGATCAGGGCGGACAGAAAGCTTGCCGGGAAGGAGGAGAACGCATGAGTGTTATTTTCAGACTGCTTCTCGTGGTCGGCGCGATTTTCGAGTTCATACTTGTCATCCGCATGATCAGGAAATCGGCCATGCCGATCGCTGACAGCGTTTTCTGGTTCGGGTTTGCTTTCCTTCTTCTGCTCCTTGCGGCATTTCCCGGAATCGCATTTTGGGCGTCTGAGCTTCTGGGCATCGAGTCGCCTGTCAACCTGGTCTACCTGGTCATCATAGCCCTGCTCATTCACAGAGTGTTCAAGCTGTATGTGCGGCTCTCCGAGGTGAATGACAAGCTGACGCGGCTTGCGCAGGATCTCGCCCTGAGGGACCACGAAGAGAAGTGAGGTGTATTAATGCAGTATTTAATGATCATTATCTATATATTCTTTACGACAGGCGGCATCACGCTGATGAAAATGGGAGGCGACTCTCTGCGCCTCACACTTTCCGACGGTTTTGCGCTGTCGATGGGGTGGAAAACATTTGCAGGATTCTGCTTTTATATCATCAGCTTCCTGCTCTGGCAGCGCCTCATTGTGAAATATGATCTGTCGATCATGGTCCCGATCGTGAACGGAGTCGTTCAGCTTGTCATCCTGGGACTCGGAACGATCGTATTTCGGGAAAAAATCAGCACAGTCACGCTGATCGGCGCGTTTGTCGTCATCGCAGGCATCGTGATCATGGCCTTCGGCACACAGAGCAGGTAAAAAGATGGAACAAAATACAGTTAGACACACATTCGTCGTGTGCGCCTATAAAGAAAGCCCGTATCTTGAGAAATGCATCGAGTCACTCATGAAGCAGACAGTCGAAAGCCGGATCATCGTCGCGACATCGACGCCCAACGGGCTGATTTCCGATACCTGTGAAAAATACGGTCTGACGCTTAGGGTGAATGAGAAACACACAGGAATCGCCGGTGACTGGAATTTCGCGATGGAACAGGCGGACACCGAACTTGTGACGATCGCCCACCAGGACGATATTTATTATCCGGCATATTCCGAGAGCATCCTAAAGTCCTATGCCGACGATGCCCTGATCATTTTCACTGATTACGCGGAGATCCGGAACGGAAAAACTGTGCTTGCAAATGTAAACCTTCGAATCAAGCGCATTCTCCTGTTCCCCCTTCGAATCAGCGCGCTCCAGAGGTCACCGTTCATCCGCCGGAGGTCGCTTTCCCTCGGAAATCCGATCTGCTGCCCGGCAGTGACCTATGTCAGGAAGAACCTCCCCCAGCCGTTTTTTACGGAGCACTTCAGAAGCAACGTGGACTGGGACGCCTGGGAGAGAATTTCTAAAAATAAAGGAAGATTTGTCTACATCCCCAAAGTGCTCACAGGTCACCGCATTCATTCGGGTTCGGAGACGTCCGCTACGATCGAGGGGAGCGTGAGGAGCGGAGAGGATATGGAAATCTTCGGCAGATTCTGGCCGCCATTTGTTGCCGGTCTCATCAACCGGTTCTATGTGAACAGCGAAAAATCAAACGAGCTCTGATGCGCGGAACTCCGCGGCGGATCGCCGGTCGCCCGGAACCGCGCGAAGGAAGACGCACAGAGTGCGTCGAGCATCTCGCACGATCAGAGACCGAGATTTACTGAATGCGGTGTTATCAGAACGGAAAATAAGGAAAATGTGATTATGGCTCTATCGGGTAAACTGCGGGGAAAAGCTGTCCCCGCACTCATATTAATAGTGTTCTGGGTTCTTGTATCTTTTCTGTACATCGTGCTGCCGGAGAACAGGACCGTTGCCCGGCGATACGGAGGCATGAGGGAGAACGAAGTCAAGCTGTGCGGCGGAGACACCGTTGTCCAGGATTATCAGTTCCCGTTCGACGGCGCGCGTGATATCACAGTATTCCTTGAAGGAAAAAAGCTCGGAGACCAGGAGATCGACGTCGTAATTGAAGATGTTCAGTCGAACAGGATTTTGGTCAGCGAGACGGTAAACTCAGTAGATCTCGGAATCGGTCAGCGCTTCACCTACAGTATGCCGATGGAGAATTCGGCCGGTCATGTGTTCCGCCTTACCGTCACGAACAGAGGACAAAAGGGCGAAGACATGGAGGTCAGGCTTTTGGCGAGCGGGACGGTCCGGTCGTTTGAGTCGAAAGTGAAGGTCAACGGCAGAGAGGAAAATCTTACCCTTGTCTCCCGCATCGGGTTTTGCGACGCGCATGTGAACTGGATCTACTTAGGCATGTGGATTCTCTTTATCGCAGGATCTTTCCTGTGCCTTCTTCTCATTGGTGAGAATCACGCGAGGAATTTCCTTGCGATCGGCCTTCTGTGCGGCCTTGCCTGCGTTTTCTGGAACCCGTACCCGCAGCCGATCGATGAGCCTGCCCACTTTTTCAGAGCATACGCGCTGGCGGAAGGTCATCTGAACGCCGAACTGTCGGCGGACGGGAGCATTGGAGCCAATATCTCAGACAATTACGGCCTGTATGACTGCATCTGGGTCTCGCCGCTGAATACGTACGCCAACAGTGAGCTCTTTTCTGAGCGGTCGTCCGCAAAGCGCGAGTTTTTCGTGCAGCCGTATTCCGCAAATTATATATCTGTCAATTACCTGCCTGCGGCAGCAGGCGTAGCTTTGGGCAGAGCTCTGGGGCTCGGTGTCGGGTGGCTGGTATATCTGGCAAGACTCTTCAGCCTGGCAGTCTATCTTGCATTTGGCTATTTTGCGATACGTACCGCTTCGGTCTTTAGAACAGCCTTTTTCACGGCGGCATGTCTGCCTCTCCCGCTGTATTTTGCGGGCAGCGTGACCATTGACACCGCACTTAATGGGGCAGCCCTGTATTTTTGCGCCATCTGCGTTAAATACATTTTCTCGGAGACAGAGACTGAAAAGATCGGCATTCCGGAGATGCTTAAGATCCTGCTGGCGGCAGCCTTTATCGCGTCGCCGAAGTTCCTCTTCTACACGCCGCTCTTCCTGCTTCTTTTCTTTATACCGAAAGAAAAGTATGCCAGAAGACAGTATCAGTTCATACTGTTCGGAGCGGGAATCCTGCTCGTTGCAGCCATGTTCCTCTGGCAGATCTATCTCATGCGGACATTCGTATTTGAGGAGGATCGGAACGGCAACGTCAGTATGGCAGGTCAGCTCGCGTTCATTATGGAGCACCCGAAGACTGCGCTGCGCACTCTTGTCGGGTCGTTTGCCGAAGGGATAAGAAATTACTTCGGGACTTACACCATGTACGCGCCGAATGCAATGAAGGATATAACAACAGTGATCGCTCTCGTTATCTGTATCCTGTCAGACGGAAGTGTCCCCGAGGGCAGAATCAGGACCAGACGTATCTTTGTCCTTGCCGGCCTCATAATTGCCCTTCTGGTCGCCGGTCTCACCGTCTTCGCCGCCTACATCGGCTACACGCCGGTAGGCGCAGCGGAAGTTGAGGGCGTCCAGCCCCGCTACATGCTGCCGGTGCTGCCTCTCATCTTTATCGCCCTTGCGTGTATACCGGCAAGATATCAGGGCAGGAATTTTGCCAGCGGGTCAGCATTTGCGCTGCTGCTTGTCAACGCGGCGGCGGCCGGCTATACAGTGCTGAATTTCAGGGCATTTCCGTAATGACCCGGACGAATCATGTTCCTTGGGCATTCATGTGCCCGCAGGTAATGAGCTCGATATCTGAAGATTAATAAACGGCTGTGAAAAACGAGTCATCAAAGCTCGTTTTTCACAGCCGTTTTTTGCCTCCAAAATCGGACAAGCCGCTGCCGTGTTTGCGGCACAGGGGGATATGTCCGTCAGAAAACGCATCAAAGAGTCAGATCCATAACTGCCTTGATCGTGTGCATGCGGTTCTCAGCCTCATCAAAGACGACGGACTGGGCGGACTCGAAGACTTCATCCGTAACTTCCATCTCGCTTATGCCGAATTTCTCAGAAATCTGTTTGCCGATCGTGGTATTGAGATCGTGGAAGGAGGGAAGGCAGTGGATGAAGATTGCATCCTTGCCGGCATTGGCCATAACTTCCTTCGTGACCTGGTAGGGCAGCAGATCATGGATCCTCTCAGCCCAGACCTCATCAGGCTCGCCCATGGAGACCCAGACATCGGTCGCGATGACATCCGCGCCTGCTGTGCCTGCAGCGACATCTTCCGTCATTGTAATCGTACCGCCGGTCTCGGCAG
>CAMNGN010000143.1 GCA_946538475.1 uncultured Blautia sp. | reverse complement strand
TACACCTTCCTGTACTTCACCGGCGACATTCCCTTCGCCTTCTTAAAGATACGGCTGAAATACATCGGATTCTCATACCCGACGATCTGTGAGATCTCGCTCACCGTCCCGTCGGTCGTCTCCAGCAGCACCTGCGCATTTCTGATCCGCTGCTCCAGAATATACTGTTTCGGAGATTTCCCCACACACTCCACAAAGCTCTTCCCAAACCAGCTCGTGCTCATATTTCTCGAAGCCGCGTACTGTTCTATACTGATCTCTTCATTATAATGATCCCGGAAATACGCCTTGGCCAGGTCCATCTCGTTCTGCACAAAGCCGGATATCTTCTTCTCATTCTCATTCATTCGCCGATTCATCTCGATCAGCAGCTCTCTGAAAAGATAAGTGAGCTTCTCCTCGTACCCCCATGCACATTCCACAAGCTCGTCCCTCATCTTTTTAAACAGATCTTCGTACGCGTAGGACAGCCCTGTGTGCAAAATACAGCCGTCGAGCGGTATCTCACAGTGCTTCAGTATGTTTCTGACCGTCCGGCCCGTAAAATGCACAAACCAATACTGCGCTTTGTCTTCCCCCAGAAAAAAATAATGCTGTTCTTTGTTCGGCTGATACAGGACCATATTTCCGGCAGGGACGATCACTTCCTTCCCTTCCAGGATAAAATGCCCCTCTCCCGCCGAAATGTAAATCAGCTGCCAGTCGACACGCCCCTTCGGCCGCCAGGTAGGAAGCTTTGGCCTGGTCAGCAGCTGATATGTACCCGCACTGAGGATCCTGAGTGCCTTCTTTTTCTCCTTGAACGGAACTCTCGATTGAAATAAATAGCCGGAATTAACATACATATCTTCACTCCCTTTCAAAGCCTCTTACCATGTTCTTATGTTTCGCCTCCAGTTTACCGTAAATAGACGCACTTTTCTACCGATTTACGGTTTAGTGCAGAAAACAAACGATTTCGTTCATATGCTTCTGACATTATGAAAGGTATGATAATAGTGGGATACTGATTCCGAACAGATGCAGCAAAGCAACCTTGTTCCCTTCAGAAAGGAGGAGAGAATAACCGTGCTGATTCCCAACCTGTACGAAGATCCGGCTGTTCTGCATCAGAATACCATGCCGGTCCACTGCTATTTCATCCCTGAATCTTCGAAGGCCGATCCCCTGCTGACGCCTCTGCGGCGTGAAAAATCCGAGCGTCTGCAGATGCTCAGCGGATGTAAATGGGCATTTCGCTTCTACACATGCATCCACGATGTCGTCGAAGAATTCTTTGCAGAAGACTTTTGCCCGGGTAACGAATGGACGCAGGAGACCGTTCCTTTCTGCTGGCAGATGCACGGGTTTGATCAAAACCAATATACCAATATCCGATACCCGTTCCCGTTTGACCCGCCTTATGTACCTCATGAAAATCCCTGTGGGACCTACATTCACCGCTTTGTATGGAAGCCTGACGAAGAAGCCCCTCTCACATATCTCCATTTTGAGGGTGTCGATTCGTGCTTCTATGTTTGGCTCAACGGAGTTTATGTGGGTTACAGCCAGGTTACGCACCACACCTCGGAATTTGATGTTTCTTCTATATTAAAAGAGGGTGAAAACGTGCTGGCCGTCCTCGTCCTTAAATGGTGCGACGGCAGCTATCTGGAAGATCAGGACAAATTTCGCATGTCCGGCATCATCCGCGACGTTTATCTGCTGCGCCGCCCTCAAAAGCACATAACCGATTATGTCATCACCACAGACCTGTCCGACGACCTGTCGTGCGGTGAACTGAACATCCGTTTTTCCTTCAATGACGGTCCGATCCCGGTACGGCTTCGTCTTCTATGTGCGGACGGATCATGTTATGAACTTACCACCCGGAGTACAGCGGAAGACGGCTGCAGCGCATCGATCGCCATAAAAGACCCTCTGCTCTGGAATGCCGAGGAACCCAACCTGTACACGCTCCTCATCGAGACAGAGCACGAGCTGATACGCGAGCATGTGGGGTTCCGCTCTGTGTGCGTGAAGGACGGCGTTCTTCTCCTGAACGGTTCCCCGATCAAGTTCAGGGGTGTTAACCGCCATGAATCCGACCCGGTCATGGGGTCTGTCGTATGCCACGATCAGGTTCTCACAGACCTGCGGGCCATCAAAACGCACAACTTTAACGCAGTCCGGGCAAGCCACTATCCGAATGTCCCTTACTTTTATCAGATGTGCGACGAATTCGGCCTGTACGTGATCGACGAAGCCGACAACGAAAGTCATGGAACCGGTCCGCTTTACTTTAACGAGGATGATTATTCCGAGAGGATGCGTCTGGCACACGAAAGGATCGCGGACAATCCCGACTTTCTGCCGGCAACCCTGGACCGCGTTTCGTCCATGGTCCTGCGCAACCGCAACCGCCCATGTATCCTGATCTGGTCCATGGGTAACGAATGCGGCTACGGCTGCACTTTCGAAGACGCGCTGCAATGGACAAAGAAAACCGATCCCACCCGTCTCACACACTATGAGAGCGCCTTCTATCTGCCCCGGGACCGCACATACGATGTGTCAAATATCGACATTTTCGGCCGAATGTATCCTGCTTTCGACGAAATCGACGAATATTTTGTCGACAAGCCGCAAAAGCCGCTGCTTCTTGTCGAATATTGTCATTCCATGGGGAACAGCCCCGGGGATTTCAGAGAATATCGAAACCTTGTCGAAAAGTACGAAGGACTCTGCGGCGGCTTTGTCTGGGAATGGTGTGACCACGCTGTTTATAAGGGGCTGTCGGAGACAGGAAAGACCATGTACTTTTACGGCGGAGATCACGGTGAGCTGCAGCATGACGGAAACTTCTGCCTGGACGGCCTTGTCTATCCGGACAGACGCCCGCATACCGGTCTTCATGAATACAAGAATGTCCACCGCCCGCTGCGGTCTGTCTACAGCAGAGAAAAAAGCATGCTCGTGATCCACAATTATCTGGATTTCCTTGACCCGGCATCGTTCGTCACCGCCGAATACTGTCTTTCTGCAGATGGGAAAAAAATAAAAAGGGGAACGATCGAGATTCCTTCCATTCCTCCACATACCGAGGTCTGCGTGCCGCTCGCGCTGTCTGTACCGGACAAAGGCAGGTGCTTCCTGCTGATCACATACAAAGTCAAAAAAGCTGTTGCCGGACTGCCCGCAGGACATGTGCTTGGGTTCGACGAACTGCCGATTCAAAACTCCTGCGGTGTTTTCCAAAAAACGGCCGAGCTTTTTCCCACGGACACAGACCCGGATTCTGCTCCCGACATCGAACAGATTGGCGACGAGATATCCGTCACCGGGCAGGCATTCGTTTATCATATAAATCTGCTGTCCGGGCTTTTCACATCCATGAGGCATCGAAGACGTGAGTTTCTGTCGAAACCGATAGATTTTAATGTGTGGCGTGCCCCGACCGACAATGACCGTCCCATAGTCGATCTGTGGAAGTGGGAACGGCTGGACCATACGGTCACCCGCTGCTATGACGCTTCGTGGGAGATCACTGAGGGAGAGGCGGTCATCAGGCTCCGGCAGTCCGTCGGTGCCATGTCCGTGCCGCCGGTGCTGAGGATCGATACGGAATACCGCATCAGGCCGGACGGAACGGTCAGCATGAGTTTCCGGGCCGATAAGGATCCACAGTTCAGAACACTGCCCCGGATTGGCCTCCGGCTGTTTCTGGATCCGCGCCTCGATACCGCCGAATATTTCGGAATCGGGCCTTATGAAAGTTATGTCGATAAATGTCGAGGCGGGAGACATGGAATCTTCCGGTCTGCGATCAAGGATCTGCACGAGGATTACATCCGTCCGCAGGAGAACGGCAGCCACTGTGACTGCAGCTATGTGCGTCTTACCGGGAACGGTCTGTCCTTTACCGCGGCCACGCTTTGTGACAGCACTTTTTCGTTCAATGCCTCTGTGTATACGCAGGAGGAACTCGAAACAAAACGCCACAATTACGAGCTTGTGCCTTGCGGCGCAACTGTGCTATGTCTCGACCATAAAATGGCAGGGATCGGTTCCAAGAGCTGCGGCCCCGATCTCTCGCCTGAGTATCGTGTCAATGCTGATGAATATCGATTTGATTTCATTATTCGTCCCTACAGCAGTGTGTAACCGAGTAAATGTCACACAAGATAGATTTTACCGATATTAGTAAGTCCCCTCCTTCAAAAGGCACAGAACTATTATGGAAATAAGAGACTTACTTATGTCAGGTGTGGTAGAGGCCACATCTGAAAGCCTGCGGAGCGGGCGAACAATTACCGGCAAGTAACACAGCTGATTACCGGTTGACTTTAACTAAATAACGGAGGAAAAAACATGCAGGAAAAGACTTATCTGAAATGGTACAACAAGGTCGGCTACGGCTCGGGCGACATCGCGGGAAATGTAGTCTATGCGCTGCTATCCGCCTTCGTGATGATCTTCCTGACCGACACCGTCGGCATGAATGCGGGAATTGTCGGTACATTGATCGCAGTGTCGAAACTATTCGACGGAGTGAGCGACATTTTCTTCGGCTCGCTGATCGACAAGACGAACTCCAAGATGGGCAAGGCACGGCCTTGGATGCTGTACGGCTACTTCGGCTGCGCGGTCTGTCTGGTTGCGATCTTCTGCATCCCCGCCGATCTCACGGCCACCGCTCAGTATGCCTGGTTCTTTATCGCCTACACTCTTCTGAACGCAGGCTTCTACACCGCCAATAATATTGCCTACTCTGCGCTGACCGCTCTGGTCACCAAGAACAACCATGAGCGTGTACAGATGGGATCGATCCGTTTTATGTTCGCGTTCGGCACAAGCATGCTCATTCAGACCATCACCGTAGGACTGGTGGCGCATTTCGGCGGCGGCGCGGGCGCCTGGCGCACGGTTGCCATCATCTACGCTATTGTGGGTGTGATCTCGAACACACTCTCCGTCATGTCTGTGAAGGAGCTTCCTCCCGAGGAGCTGACGGACGGGAAGGCTGCCGGTACGCAGGAAAAAGAAGAAAA
>CAMNGN010000142.1 GCA_946538475.1 uncultured Blautia sp. | reverse complement strand
ACAATTGCACTTGATTAAAACTTTAAAGCGTGATATAATCCTTGTATTGTATGAGTGATACGCACAGTTGTCGCTCATAAGGAAACAAAAACAAGGAGGAGATACAAATGAAAAAAAGCGTTCTTTCCGTAATGTTGACAACAGCAATGGCAGTCTCCATGATCGCGGCGGTTCCCGCAATGGCAGAATCCGTAACGATCGGCGTCTATGAGCCGGCTTCAGGCGACAACGGCGCAGGCGGCAAGCAGGAAACTCTCGGTATTCAGTACGCAAACAGCATTGCTCCGACCGTTGAGATCGACGGAACAGAGTACGACGTAGTGCTTGATATCGTAGATAACGAATCCAACAATGACAAAGCTGTTTCGGCGGCTTCCAAGCTGGTGAGCGACGGCTCCTCCATTGTCCTTGGTTCCTACGGCTCGGGCGTTTCCATCGCAGGATCCCAGACATTCGCAGACGCAGGCGTTCCGGCACTCGGCGTTACCTGCACCAACCCGCAGGTTACCCTCGGCAACACTCATTACTTCCGCATCTGCTTCCTCGATCCGTTCCAGGGCACCGTTCTTGCAAACTTTGCAAAGGACAACTTTGAAGCAGCCAAGGCATATGTCCTGACCAAACAGGGCGATGACTACTCCGCAGGACTCGGACACTACTTCACACAGGCGTTCGAAGAGCTGGGCGGCGAAGTCGTAGCCGAGACCTTCCCGGAAGGCAACAGTGACTTTACATCCTACATCACTTCTGCAAAGAACGCAGAAGCAGATGTTATCTTTGCTCCGACATCCACCGAGGCAGCTGCTCTGATCATCGAGCAGGCAGCAGCTCAGGGCGTAGAGGTTCCGCTTCTTGCAGGCGATACCTGGGATTCCAACGTTATCCTCAACGCTGCCGAAGGCAAAAATGTTTCTATCTTCGTAACCACATTCTATCAGGAAGGCGGCAACGCAGAGTTTGACGAAGGCATGAAAGAATTCATCAACAGCGATTCCACCAATCTGGCAAACAACGGCGGAGACGACACAGTCGCAGCTGTTACCGCAATGGGTTATGACGCATACTTCACAGCTCTCGAAGCACTGAAGGCAGCAGGATCCACCGATCCGGCAGCAGTCAACGAAGCACTGTGGAACGTTACATACGATGGTGTTTGCGGCCATATCGAGTTCGACGAGAACGGCGATGCAGTCCGCAGCGCAGCATTTGTAAAACAGGCCAACACCGAAACCGGAGCCTGGGACTTCGTAGCAGAGCAGGGCATCGAATAAATAACCGGTTACCTTTGACCTATCGACATCGTTTTGACACTACGGGGGCGGGCGTTCATCACCCGCCCTTTATTCAGTTTTCGGGAGGAAACAAATGGACATGCTGAGTAAAAACCTGCCGTATCTCCTGGCAGGCATCTCCGTAGGCGGCCAGTACGCACTGATCGCCATAGGCTATACCATGGTCTACGGCATCCTGCGTCTGATCAACTTTGCACATGGAGACATTTTCATGGTTGCCGGCCTGATGATGGTGTATTTATCGGCTTCGCTGCCGATGTATTTATCCATTCCGCTGGTGATCTTATTGACGGTTCTGATCGGTTTCCTGGTAGAGCGTGTCGCCTACAAACCGCTCAGGCAGGCACCGCGTATGTCGGTCATGATCTCGGCCATCGGCGTATCGTATCTGCTGCAGAACCTCGCCCTCTATATCACGGGCGGTCTGGCGCAGCAGTATCCGACCATTCCCTGGATCAGCGATCAGATCACGGTCTTCGGCGCTTCGACTAAGAGGGTCACCGTGATCACACCTTTCCTGACCATCATTCTGGTCGTTCTGCTTGTGACCCTGATCAAAAAGACCAAGATCGGCATGGCCATGCGTGCCGCTTCCAAGGATTTCGAGACATCCCAGCTCATGGGTATCAAGATCAACAATGTTATCAGTACGACCTTCATCATCGGCTCGTTCCTTGCAGCGGTCGGAAGCCTTCTGTTCTTCTCGAACTACACCGGCGTTACTCCGACCATCGGTACCATGCCCGGACTTAAAGCGTTCGTCGCAGCCGTTTTCGGCGGTATCGGCTCCATACCGGGTGCGGTCATCGGTGCGTTTATCATCGGTATCTGTGAGAACCTGATCATGATGCTCAACCAGTTTGTGAAGGTGGATATCTCCAACTTCAAGGATGCTTTTGCATTCCTGCTGCTGATCATCATCCTGCTGTTCAAACCGACGGGTCTGTTCGGTGAGAAGCAGACGGACAAAGTATAAGGAGGGCATGAGATGAATAAGAAAAAAGAAGTTCTGATCAGCGTAATCCTTATCGCCGCGTTGCTTGGCATTCTGCGTATCCTTGAACTCAACATTAAACCGACATCGCAGTGGGCGATGCTGCTTACGGTTCTCAAAAAAGGATCGATCTATGCGCTTGTCGCCGTTTCGATGAACCTGCTCAACGGTTTTACCGGCCTTTTCTCGCTGGGACAGGCAGGCTTTATGATGATCGGCGCCTATACCTTTGGCGTGCTCACCATTCCGCCCGCAGACCGTGAGATGGTCTACATGTACTACGATGGCGGTATCATCAAATTTGCCGTACCGGTCGTTGTCGGTCTTCTTGCAGCCGGCGCGATGGCGGCACTGTTCGCATTCCTCATCGGTCTTCCGGTCCTCAGACTGAAGAGCGACTATCTGGCAATCGCGACGCTTGGTTTTGCCGAGATCATGCGTGCACTTTTCCAGTGGGATACGCTCGGACCGCTCACCAACGGATCGAACATGATCAGGAACTATCCGACATTTAAGACTATCCTGTTTCCGTTCATCGTCTCCGGCGTGTGTATTGCCGTGATCGTTCTGCTCATCAATTCGACATACGGCAGAGCTTTCAAGGCCATCCGCGACGACGAGATCGCGGCGGAAGCCATGGGCATCAACCTGGCCCATCATAAGAGGATCGCGTTTACGGTAAGCTCCTTCTTTGCGGGTGTTTCCGGCGCGCTTCTTGCCATGTTCCAGACAAACGTACAGGCCAAGTCCTTCAACTCGGCCATGACATACGAGATCCTGCTGATCGTCGTTATCGGCGGTATCGGTTCGGTCACCGGCAGCGTTATCAGTTCGTTTCTGTTTATCGCCAGCTCCGAATGGCTGCTTCGTTTCCTCGACGAACAGCACAAGATCGGAGATTTCACGGTTCCGCTGCTTCGCTCCGGCTTCCGCAAAGTTGTGTTTGCCGTCATCATCATGGTGATCGTGCTATTCTTCCGCCAGGGTATCATGGGCACCCGGGAGTTTTCTATCGGCCGGCTGCTCGAACGATTCGGCGGTAAAAAGAAGAACGGGACGGAAGGAGGCGGAAAACTTCAATGAAAGAGAATGTATTGAAGGTTGAGAATGTCACGATGCAGTTCGGCGGCGTCATCGCAGTCGACAACATGAACATCGTGGTAAACGAAAAAGAGATCGTCTCACTCATCGGCCCGAATGGCGCGGGAAAGACAACTGCGTTCAACGTTATCACCGGTGTGTATGCGCCGACGAACGGAGCGGTATATTTCCGCGGAGAAAAGATCGTCGAAAACTATCCTCAGGGAAAGATGAAAAAACTGTACAAGGGTGAGAACAACGGGAAGTACACGCATTCTATCGCGCCTACCCCTGACAAGATCACCAAACTTGGCATCGCCAGAACGTTCCAGAACATCAGACTCTGGAAGAGTCAGACCGTGTTTGAAAATATCCTGATCGCGGAGCATCTTCGCAGGACGAGCAATCTGTTCACGGCGACCTTCCGCCTGAATATGGAAGAAGAGAGAAATATGCGTGAGGAAGCCGACAGACTCCTCGAGATACTGGAGCTGTCCGACGTCCGCGACGAACTTGCCACCTCGCTTCCCTACGGCAAGCAGAGAAGGCTCGAAATCGCGCGTGCCATGGCTACAAAGCCAAGCCTTCTTCTTCTGGACGAGCCGGCAGCCGGTATGAATCCGCAGGAGACCGATGAGCTTACCGCGTTTATCGGCCGTATCCGCGATGATTTCGGACTTACGATTTTTATGATCGAGCATCATATGGACCTGGTCATGGAAATATCCGACAGGATCTACGTGCTCGACTTTGGCAAACCGATTGCCGAGGGTATTCCCGAAGAAATTCAGAACAACCCGAGAGTTATCGAGGCTTATCTGGGAGGTGCTGTGGATGAGTAATATTCTGGAAGTACGGGACCTCTGCGTGTCCTACGGCGGAATCAACGCAGTCAAAGGGATAAGCTTCGACGTTCCCGAGGGTGAGATCGTTACGCTGATCGGCGCCAACGGCGCGGGCAAAAGCTCCACGCTCCGTGCCATCTGCGGTCTGGTCAAACCGGCCTCCGGCAGCATAAAGATCCGTGCCGGGCACTCCGGCATGCTGAGCGACAGCCATCGCAAATCGGTGGATTCCTCCCTCGAGGAGGTGGCGGGTATGCGTACCGAGGATATCGTGAGCAAAGGTATCACGATGGTTCCTGAAGGCCGACGCGTGTTCTCCGATCTGACCGTGCTCGAGAACCTTCGGATCGGTGCTTATTTAAGAAAAGACAGTCTGGACGACGATATCAACTGGTGCTACGACCTGTTCCCACGTCTTAAAGAAAGATCGTGGCAGCTGGCCGGTACACTCTCGGGCGGCGAGCAGCAGATGCTGGCAATCGCCCGCGCTCTGATGAGCCGTCCGGAGATCATCATGATGGATGAGCCTTCTCTGGGCCTTGCGCCGATCGTGGTCAAGGACGTGTTCGATATCATCCACGAGATCAACAGGCAGGGAAAAACGATCCTGCTGGTAGAACAGAACGCCAACATGGCTCTCCACGCAGCCCACCATGGCTACGTTATGGAAGTCGGAAACATCACCCTCTCCGGCACAGGAATGGACCTGGCGGAGAATGAGCAGGTGAAGGCGGCGTATTTGGGAAAATCCAGGAAGTGAAACAGGGGGACGGTTCCTCGTTCCACGGGTCAGAAGTGTATTGGATTAATTATCACTTTC
>CAMNGN010000141.1 GCA_946538475.1 uncultured Blautia sp. | reverse complement strand
CGTGTGCAGCAGCGTGACAGCGGCAAGCTTTCGGCCATGACGATCAACGGGATCAGGATGGTCGAGACCATCAAGGCCAGCGGAGCCGAAAACGGCTTTTTCAGACACTGGTCCGGGCTGCAGGCATCCGTGAACGAGCAGACGGTGCGGTTTGAAAGACTCAACGTTACTGTCGGGCTGATCTCGCCGATCCTGTCGACGGTCGCGGACATCATTGTCATGGTGCTCGGCGTCTATCTGACCATACAGGGCGAGTTCACCGTGGGTATGATCTACATGTTCCAGAGCTATCTGGCTGCGTTTATGAGCCCGGTGTCGACACTGATCGGGGCAGGCCAGACATTGCAGGAGATGCGCACGGACATGGAGAGAGTGGAAGATGTCATGGAGTATCCCGATGCACCTTCCCATACCGGGTCCAATGTAACGCCGGAGAGCTATTCCAAGCTTTCAGGCGCGGTGGAGATCAAAAATCTGACCTTTGGATACGCTCCGCTTCGGCCTCCTCTCATCAAGGACTTTAGTATGAGCATCAAGCCGGGCAGCAGGGTCGCGTTTGTCGGAGCTTCGGGCTGTGGTAAATCGACCATCGCTAAGCTGATCTCGGGGCTTCATGAGCCCTGGAGCGGCGAGATTTTGTTTGACGGAAAGCCGATCAGTGAGATCGACAGGGGCGTATTTACCGGGTCGCTGGCGGTCGTCGACCAGGACATCGTTCTTTTTGAGGACACGATCGCCGAGAACATCCGTATGTGGGATTCCACGATAGCAGATTTTGAGATCATCATGGCGGCGCGGGATGCGCAGATCCATGAGGATATCATGAAGCGTGAGGGTGGATATGAGAGTCATCTGACCGAGGGTGGAAATGACCTTTCGGGAGGCCAGAGGCAGCGGCTTGAGCTGGCCCGGGTGCTGGCGCAGGATCCCACCATCATCATCCTTGACGAGGCGACTTCGGCGCTCGACGCGAAGACGGAGTACAACGTTGTCAAGGCTATCGCGGACAGAGGTATCACATGCATAGTGGTAGCGCACAGACTCTCCACCATAAGGGACTGCGACGAGATCGTGGTGCTCGATCACGGAATGGTGGCGGAGAGAGGTACGCATGAAGAACTTTACGCCAAAGGCGGACTTTACACGTCGCTGGTGACGAATGAATAGTTTACGGCGATTCAAATATAGAGAGGAGGGAGGAAAAAGCGTTGGGTTGGTTTGACGAACAGATCCGCCAGAGGAAAGCCGAAGATGACAAGATCTTCCGCGAATCCCTCAAGGAGGCGGCTACTACCATTTTGGGCTCCAGGCAGTCCTATATGGCAGATGACCATGCGCTGACGGCGAACGCGCTTGAAAAGATCCTCCGGTTTTATCATCTGGAATACAGGGAAGCGCCGAAAAAGATCGATACGCTGGAGGGAAGGCTCGATTATGCGCTTTCTCCTCAGGGAATGATGTACAGAAAGGTGGCCCTCGACGGAAAATGGTACAGCGACGGGGCCGGAGCTTTTTTGGGCTTCCTTAAGGACGGAGATACCCCTGTGGCGCTTATCCCATCGGGGTTCAGCCGTTACAGGTGCTATAATCCCGCGACGGGAGATTCCTATTTTATAGGCAGATCAAACGCGGATACGATAAAGAGAGATGCTTATTGTTTTTACCGGCCGTTTCCACAGAAAAAAATGTCTATCCCGATCCTTGCAAGGTACCTTCTGGGATGCCTGCGGATGGCGGATATCATTCTGATCGCCGGAGTTTCGCTGGTCAGTATCGGAGTGGGTTTTCTGGTTCCGAGGCTCACCTTCCTGCTTTTCGGCCCGGTGCTCGAGAGCAAGAACGTGTCGGTCCTGGCAGCGATGGCTGTTTTTATGGTGTGTGTAAAGATCAGTATGCTGATCGTTTCGGCCGGGCAGAACCTGATCACCGGCTGTGTGCAGACACGTTTGAAACTGAATATCGAATCGGCAACCATGATGAGGCTGCTTTCCATGCCGCCTGACTTTTTCAGGCAGTATAACTCGGGTGAATTGTCCTCGAGGATGCAGTCGGTAAACTCGCTTTGCTCCGCACTTACGAGCGCGGTGCTTTCGTCGGGACTTCCGTCACTCATGTCGCTGCTGTATATCACGCAGATCTTCCGGTATACGCCGGTGCTGGTGGTGCCGTCTCTGGTTCTTATTCTGCTGACGGTGGGCTTTTCGTGCATGACCGTCATCCTGGAAATGGGCAGACAGAAGAAGATGATGGAGCAGGACGCAAAGACGCTGGGCCTTTCGGTCGCGCTGGTGAACGGTATCCAGAAGATCAGGCTTGCGGGCGCCGAGAAGAGGATCTTTGCCCACTGGGCACAGGAGTACAATAAATCGGCTGCACTGCAGTACAGCCCGCCGCTCATCCTCAAGGTCAACAGTGTGCTTAACGAGGCGATCCGAATGCTCGGAACGATCGTTCTGTACAGCATCGCCCTTGCGGGAGCGGTCACGATGAAGGACTATATGTCTTTCAACGCGGCGTACGGTATGGTCATGGGCGCTTTTGCGTCGCTGGCATCCGTAGTGATGGTGTTTGCCCGCATCAAGCCGGTGCTCGATATGGCTTCGCCGATACTGGATACTGTCCCCGAGACCGCCGATCATGGTATCATGGTGACGGATCTGAAGGGAAATATAGAACTGAACAATGTGACATTCCGCTATGTGAAGGACGGGGAGAAGATCATCGACGATCTCTCTTTGAAGATCAAGTCGGGGGAATATGTGGCCATCGTCGGGCCCTCGGGGTGCGGCAAATCGACGCTGGTCAGGCTCCTTCTCGGATTTGAAAAGCCCGAGCGCGGTGCGATCTTCTATGACGGGCGCAGGCTCGACCAGCTTGACCTCAGGTCGCTTCGGCGCAAGATCGGGACGGTCATGCAGAGCGGTGCGCTTTTCAACGACAGCATCTATTCGAACATCACGATATCGGCGCCTTCTCTTCCCATGGACAAGGCCTGGGAGGCGGCGGAGATCGCCTGCATTGCCGAAGACATCCGCGAGATGCCGATGGGCATGTACACGATGATCTCGGAAGGCCAGGGCGGCATTTCGGGCGGGCAGAAGCAGAGGCTGATGATCGCCAGAGCTATTGCGCCGAGGCCGTCCATCCTGATCTTTGACGAAGCGACATCGGCTCTGGACAACATTGCGCAGAAGAAAGTGACGCAGGCTCTCGATGAGCTGCACTGTACGCGTGTGGTCATCGCGCACAGGCTTTCGACGATCCGCAGCTGCAGCCGGATCTTGTATCTGGGCAACGGAAAGGTGCTCGAAGAGGGCACGTATGAGGAGCTTATGGCGAAAAACGGGCTGTTTGCGGATATGGTGGCGCGGCAGCAACTGTAAGACCGGCTGTGCAAAATGCTGTGGATTTTGTGCAGTTGTTTCGAAAATGTTTACAATCACTTCAGACGAAAAAGTGAAACCGCTGTTTACAACTGAATTCAAAAAGGGTATTATAATATAAAGGAACGGGAGCAAGAAAGGAGCTACAAACATGCTGAATATATCTAAGGACGTTAACGGTGCGCAGCTTGTCATCGCCCTCGAAGGCAGATTGGACACTATTACATCTCCTGTACTGGAGAGCGAGCTGAACAGTTCCCTTGACGGAGTGGAGACACTTATTTTCGACCTGGAAAAACTGCAGTATATTTCCAGTGCCGGCCTTCGTGTACTTCTGACGGCGCAGAAGGTCATGAACAGGCAGGGTGAGATGATCGTCAGAAATGCATCGGAAGACGTCAAAGAGATTTTCGATGTGACGGGATTCTCAGATATCCTGACGATAGAGTGAGTGAAAAGGACAGAGGCGTATGCAGAAATGTATTTGCCTCTGTTTTATCATGTTTGCAGCCACTCACAGTCCATGTACTGTGAATCCATGCAGCCTTTTGGCTGCAGGGACAAACTGGGCAGCAGGTGCTGAGTTTGGCTGCGAATGGTAACATCTGTATGCAGTTACGCAGATCCCGGGCAATGATTGCTTAGGGTGTACTGCAGTAATTATTCATATACTTATATAAGGAGGACAACAAGTATGGAGAACATCAGACGCCCCGAAGATATGCAGCGGATCGAAACCCCGGAGCTTGCAGAGGCATTTATCGCGGAGCAGATTGCTGCGATCAAAGAGCAGGTAGGAGACAAGAAGGTGCTTTTGGCTCTGTCGGGCGGCGTGGATTCTTCCGTTGTAGCGGCTCTTCTCATCAAAGCTATCGGGCAGAATCTGGTTTGCGTGCATGTCAATCACGGACTTCTTCGTAAGGGAGAGCCGGAGCAGGTTATCGAGGTGTTCAAAAATCAGATGAACGCCAACCTGATCTACGTGGACGCAGTAGACCGCTTCCTTGATAAGCTTGCGGGAGTTTCCGATCCCGAAGAGAAACGTCATATTATCGGTGAAGAGTTTATCGATGTGTTTGCGGACGAAGCCAGAAAACTTGAAGGCGTGGAGTTCCTTGCACAGGGCACCATCTGGCCGGATATCCTGGAAAGCGAGGGCGGAATCAAAGCGCATCACAATGCCGGGGGTCTGCCCGAGGATATTGCTTCCCGCTTTGAGCTGGTTGAGCCGGTCCGCATTCTTTTCAAGGATGAGGTGCGTGTAGTAGGCAAGGCTCTTGGCCTTCCGGACAACATGGTTTATCGTCAGCCGTTCCCTGGCCCGGGTCTCGGCGTGCGCTGCCCGGGTGCAATTACAAGAGAGCGTCTTGAGGCGGTAAGAGAGTCCGATGCTATTCTCAGAGAAGAGTTTGAGAAGAACGGACTTGAGGGTAAAGTGTGGCAGTACTTTACTGTGGTTCCCGATTTTAAATCGACCGGCGTAAAGAACGGCAAGAGAACCTTTGACTGGCCGTGCATCATCCGCGCGATCAACACGACCGATGTTATGGAGGTTACCGTAGAGCATCTGCCCGCAGAGCTGATCGATCATCTGGTGAGCAGGATCACTTCCGAGGTTCCGGGGATCAATCGCGTGCTGTTCGACTATACACCGAAGCCGCCGGCAACTGTGGAGTACGAATAAG
>CAMNGN010000140.1 GCA_946538475.1 uncultured Blautia sp. | reverse complement strand
ATTAACCGGCGACAAATGCCTCGCTTTGACTCGCGTTCCTCCGGCACAGCACTGCATTTTCTGTCTCCCGACATTCCGTCGCCGGCTCACGCAGGCGACACAGGGCACTGAATCAGGGTATCCCCTGACCTTTTCCCCAATGCGGACGTTCCGACACTTCCCAATGCCGAAAGTCGACGCCTCTCAGAACAGTTTTCATCCCATTTATGCACTGAGTTGCAGAATGGCTTGGAGGAACTCGTTAATTTTCTTGTATTCGGTTGCCAAAGTGCAGGCGACTTCGGGGAGGATTTTCAGCCGCTCCCCTGTCGACATGTCTAGATTAGCATACTCGGGGTGGTTTGGATATAAACCTGTGGTTTAAAAAACACGGGGACGGTTCTTTTTGAAAAAAACGGGGCTATCGCACTAAAGTATGTGCGATAACCCCAACTCATTCAATCTTTCACCGTTATCTTTTTGATCACCGGCTGATTCTCCGGTGCCACTGTTCCGTTTCCGTCTGTTGTTATTGCTTCGGCGCAGATTTTGTCGACGATTTCCATACCTTCGGTAACATGTCCGAATGCGGCATATTCGCCGTCAAGCTGCAGGCAATCTGCCTGGCAGATAAAAAACTGGCTCGATGCGCTGTCATAGTCGCTGCTTCGTGCCATAGATATGGTTCCTCTTACATGAGAAATCGGATTTTTTACTCCGTTGGCTTCGAACTCACCTTTAACATTTTCGTCCGATCCTCCTGTACCGTTTCCCTGAGGATCTCCGCCTTGGATCACAAAGCCGTCGATGATGCGGTGAAATGTCAGTCCGTCGTAAAATTTGTCCTTCGCGAGCTTAATAAAGTTGGCAACTGTCAGAGGCGCGGCGTCTGCATCCAGCTCTACTTTAATGGTTCCGTAGTTTTCCACCTCGATGTCGATGTTATGCTTGCCCGAAAGAGCTGCATCGCTTTGCTTTTTTCCGCATCCGATCAGTGTGAGAACTGCCAGAAGCATCATTAATATAAGGATATGTCGTTTCTTAATCATACATTATTCGACTTCAAACACCTCAATCTCAACCCCGTTCGGGTCCACGATCAGCATATTATTTTTTTCCAGGCATTCTACCCAGCCGGCTTCTTTCCGAATAAATACATTGTATTTGCGGCAGTTTTCTGTCAGCTCGGCAAGCGAATCCACAACCAGACAAAAATGCCTGTACATCCCGACATGCGTCTCCTTTACAGGCACCGCCGTATCCTTTTCTGCATAATCGATCAGTTCCAGGCGCACTCCCTGCGGAAGAGTATAATACGTCAGGGTGTGGTCACCCATGTCGATAAAGCCGCAGTACTTGAGCTCCAGCACATTCTCATAGAAGAATTTGGACTTTTCGAGGTCCGTTACATTGATTGTGAGATGATCAAAACCTACCATTTTCATAAACTTTTTACCTCCTATCCGGTGTTCACATTTTGTTAACGGTATCATGAATAAATTATGAACAGCGCTCCATTCCGCCTTCCTAAGCGGGAAAAAACATAACCCCAATGTAGTTAGTATGGCAAGGATTGCCGCTATTCTCATTATATCTTAAACAATTTCGATTAGCAACACGAGTGCGAGGACAGATCAAAAAGACTCCGCTGTTAACAAACCATGAACATGATGTGAATTCATGTTCATGGTGTCAGGTACTGTAAACAAAATATGAACAATCACGCCACATCCCTCGGTATCAAGACCGCAACCTTCGCATCGGGCATTTGTTCTGTATCTATACAGCTGCTGTTTATCTTAAGAACGTCGCTCATATATTCCGTAAATTCATCCACCTGTGAAATCACAGCGAAGCCGAAGCCTGCTGCATCGTCTCGGTAGTGCATCGGAATCACCAGCCGCGGTTTTATTGCCTGTACCAGTTCGGCGGCCTGTTTTCCGTCGATCGTGAAATGACCACCCACAGGGATCAGGCATATGTCAAGATTTTGAAGTCTCTGAATCTGCTCATCCTCCAATTCACAGCCGAGATCTCCCATGTGAGCTACACGGATTCCTTCCGCCTCAAGAATGTGGATCGTATTCGGGCCGCGTTTTTTGCCGTGCACTTCGTCATGCCATGTATCTATTGTCTCGACAGTGAACGGACATTTCTGCCCCTCTTTGATCTTTATCAGGTTCCTTGCATTATGGTCGCCATGCTCATGGCTGCAAAGAACCATGTCTGCGCTTTCTCTGAGCGGCTTCAGTCCGGGGACATAACCATCCTCGTATGGGTCTGTGATGATTGCGTAGCCGGCGCTCTCAATTTTGAAGCATGAGTGTCCAATCCATGTTATTTTCATATTGTATCTCCTCCGGGTCTTGTTCCTGTCCTTGAATTCTTTCCTCTTTTATAGGAAGTATCTTTTCAGTTTCGTCATTATAATTATACCACGTGTGTCGGTTCTAAAAAAGTATCAGGTGAAACACTTCGATGAGTACTTGGGGCCAAGAGTCAAGGAACCTGTCCCCGTGACTGCGAGTTGCTCGTAGAATCGACAACTTCTGCTTCCTCTTCCTGCAAATCACTCGCAGAATCAGCAACTTCCACATCCTGTGAACCGCTCCAACCTACACTTCCAAATCCCTGCGCATCATCCGCCGAAACCGCCATACGAATCACCAGCCCCACTATAATCGCAGCCATGATAAAGACCAGGTGGATAAGGCGGCTTTTCTCTTCGCCATTCCGGGACGACCTCCTGCAAAGCCCCGCAATATGCGTTCCGACAAAGGCCCAGAACAGCAGCATCAGAATATTCTCCAAAAATACTGCTGCCGCCGCTTTCTCATAGTCCAAAAAAGCGAATGGTACGCGGAAGAACAGATAATCGGACATCCCGCTTTTCAGGAACAGATACAACCCAACGCCGGCGAGGCCGCACATCACAACAGAAACTGCGGTCTTAACCCCGTCCGTCAGCTTCATCCTTGCGGCCATCATGGGAACATGCAGTCCCAGGTGCAGCCCCATAAGGACGAAAGCCCAGTGTGACATGGAAAGATGCATCCTGCGGGCAAAGGAAATCTTTGTCATTCCATAAAGGAAAGGCACCGCGTGTCCGCTCATGGACATTCCGCAGAACGCTGTCAGCGCAAACGACAGAAGAAGCAGCACATTCAGAACCGTAGTTAATATTCTGTATGCATTATATCTTCCTTTGAAAATCGCGCCGTACCATCTTCTGTTCAGGATCTGATGAACAATGACAAGAACTGTCATTCCTATGCCGATCCACTCGTGCAATACTTCTCCGGTCACCTGATAAGCCATAAGGCATAACAGGAGGACGGTCATGCAAACATCAACTGTCCGTCTAATCATCATGTTATTCTGTTTCTTCCCCTGCATGCTGCCGTCCTCCTCAAGTTTACTGCAGACTCTCTATCCAGGACTGAATCTCTTCTTCCGATGCGCCGGCGCCAAATCTCTCGCCGTCCAGCCAGTTTCCGCTGCCCGCATTTTCAGCCAGGTTCTCTCCGCTTCTTCCGATTCCGCTGCTGCTCGATGTGCAGAACGGGATCATAGTAATGTCGGCAAAGTCATAGCTTTCTACAAAAGTATCCATGATTCGCGGCTCCTCGCCCCACCAGATCGGGAAGCCGATGTAAATTGTGCTGTATCCTTCGAGAGATACAGGGTCGCTTCCTATCTCGGGCCGTACGGAGGGATCGTCCTGCTCCTTTGTCGAGCGGCTGTTTGAATCGTTCCAGTTCAGATCGTCTTCGGAATACTCATCGGCGGCCGTGATTTCATAAAGGTCGGCGTCAGTTATGGCTGCGATCTTTTCGGCTACGTCCTTGGTTGTGCCGGTTGCCGAGAAATAGACGACCAGAACATCCTTGCCTGACTGCGTCTCATCCGCAGCCTCCTCTGCCGCAGCTTCTGCTGTATCTTCCGCCGAAGTCTCGGCACTGACAATGCTTCCGCATACTGTAATTCCTACTGCAAGAAGCCCGCACATGATCATCGATATCCATCTTTTCAATTGTATTTCCTCCGTATTCCAAAATCTACACTACTCTTCGTTCCACACTTCGAAACCGTTTTTCCACTCACTTTCCGATCTTCTGATCCCCCGTCGACCAGACATGTTTCTTCTCCGCGTCGGTCCTCTTATTCTGTGCCATCACGCCGGCAAGAGGATGCGGAACGTACGGCTCTTCCAGATATTTGAGTTCTTCGTCTGTAAGCTCCAGATCCACTGCCTTGGCTGCGCCTTCGATATGATGAAGCTTTGTGGCGCCGACCACGGGGGAAGTAACCTTGGTGAGAAGCCATGCAAGCGAAACCTCCGTCATGGTCACTTCGTGCTTTTCTGCAAGTTCCGCGACGCGGCCGATGATCACGTTGTCCTGATCGGCTGTCGCGTCATATTTAAATTTTGCGTAGCTGTCTTCCACGGCTCTTTTCGTCGTTCCCTCGCCGGGCTTGCGGGAAAGCCTGCCGCTCGCCAGGGCACTGTACGGTGTGAGCGCGATGTTTTCTTCCTCACAGTACGGAACCATCTCGCGCTCTTCCTCGCGGAAGATCAGGTTGTAATGGCCCTGAATGGAGACGAACTTCGCAAAGCCTTCCATCTCTGCCAGCGCATTTGCCTTTGCGATCTGCCAGGCAAAACAGTTGGAGATGCCGATATATCTTGCCTTGCCGGCTTTTACTATGCGGTTCAGGCCGTCGAGAATGTCATAGAGCGGAGTTTTCCAGTCCCACATATGATAGATGTAAAGGTCCACGTAATCCATTCCCAGGTTTTTGAGGCTTGTATTGATCATGTTTTCGATGTGCTGCTGCCCGGTCACACCGTTTTCGATCTCCTCCGGAGTCCTCGGCAGGAATTTTGTGGCGACGACCACGTCCTCGCGCTTTGCGAAATCGCGAAGGGCACGCCCGACGTACTGCTCGCTGGTTCCGCTCTGGTAGGCGATGGCCGTGTCATAAAAGTTCACGCCCAGGTCCAGGCCATGCTTAATGATTTCTCTTGAGTGTTCTTCGTCCAGGGTCCAGCTGTGCTGTCCTCTTCCCGCATCCCCAAATCCCATACATCCCATGCAGATGCGGGACACGTTCAGTTCTGAATTGCCAAGCTTTGTGTA
>CAMNGN010000139.1 GCA_946538475.1 uncultured Blautia sp. | reverse complement strand
GAACGCGCCGCGGTGTCGAGCCGCCCGCTTGCGTTGATACATGGCCCGATCACAAAGCCGATATGGTAGGCCGAGAGTTCTTTATCTTCCAGTCCGCACGCCCGTATAAGTGCGCGCAGCCCTTTGTTTTTGGTTTTTTCAAGCCTTTTCAGACCTTTTTTCACGATGATACGGTTTTCTCCCTGAAGATCCATCACGTCTCCGACCGTTGCGATCGCCTCGATCTCGATAAACTCGTCGAGCCTGTTAAGAGGGAGGTTCATGCGCGCATACAGCACACACATCAGCTTAAACGCGACCACCGCGCCGCAGATGTTTTTTGCCGGATATCCGCAGTCCTGCTGCTTTGGATTTACGACTGCATCTGCCGGAGGGATCCGGTAGATCTTCTCTCCTTCTTTCATCTCGTAGGGCACTTCATGATGATCGGTGACGATCACGGTGATCCCGGCTTCCTTCGCGCGGGAGATCTCATCAAAGGCAGAAATCCCGTTGTCGCATGTAATGATCGTGTCCACTTTGTCGGTAATGGCTGTGTCGATCAGATGATCGTTTATCCCATAGCCGTCGAGTATCCTGTCGGGGATATAATAATCCGCCTCGGCCCCCGCGGCCGTCAGCGCTTTGTGCAGGATGTATGTGGCGGACACACCGTCGATATCATAATCCCCCAGGATACGGATTTTTTTTCTTTCCCCGATCTTTTTGGCAATAATGTCCGCCGCTTTTTCTGCATCTTTCAAAAGGCCCGGAGAAGGGATATCTTCGAGTGTCCCATACAGATACTTTCTGATATTCTCCATGCCCTCTATATCACGGTTCCGTATGATACGCGCAGTCACCTGATCGATGCCGAATTCTGCGGCTATCGCCTTAAAATCCGCTTTTTTCGCAGATATGACCCACTGTGCCATATAAAATCCCCCTTTGCGGTTTGGCTCGATGATAAAGAATCCCGGACGCTACCGCCCGGGATCCTGTTATAAAGCGGACATTCGCAGTCCGCCTCGCTGCCTGTGAACACATGCAGCCTAGGTTCAGATTCTGATATTTACTGCTGCTGATCTGACGCCTCTGCCTGCTTTGCCGCTTCCGCCTCGCGGGCCAGTCTTTCCTGTACACGCTTACGGTTTTTCTTCTTAGGCGCCTGAGCGGCATTGCCCTGCTGCGGCTGAGCTGTCGCAGAGCCGGTCTGCACTGCTGCGGCTTTTTTGCCGGAACCTGCGGCTGCAGCTGCGGCTTTCTTTCCGAATCCTCTCTTCATGACATACCACAGAGCGCCTGTGATACACACTGAAGAGTAACCGCCGACGATAATACCGACCATCAGAGGAGCGGCAAATTCACGGATGGAGGATACGCCGAAGATAAACAGTACCGCTACCATGACGAAGGTCGTCAGTGAGGTATAGATACTTCTTGTCAGTGTCTCGGTGATACTTGCGTTTACGATGTCTTCCAGTTTTTCGGAATCATCACGGCCATGCAGATGCTCCCGCACACGGTCGAAGATAACGATCGTTGCGTTGATCGAATAACCGACGATGGTAAGCATACAGGCGATGAATGTATTACCTACGGAAACTCTTACGATCGCATAGAACGTAAGAACAACAAGCACGTCATGCAGAAGTGCAAGGACAGCACTGCCTGCAAAACGGATATCCTTGAAACGGAACCAGATATAGAGAAGCATACAGATGGTAGCCACGATAACAGCCAGGATAGCGTCGTTGCGCATCTCCTTGCTGACGGTGGAGCTGATGCTCTCTGCCTGGATCAGGCTTTCATCCACGTCAAATTTTTCGACCAGAGCCTTGTTGAGTGCTTCACGTTCATCGAGTGTCAGAGACCTTGTCTTGATGATGACCTGATTTGTTCCGACAACCTTGGTCGGCTGTACGTTCTTGTCGCCTGTCACTTCTTCGACGAGAGGCGTTACCTCAGAGTCGATCTGCTTGATGTCCATGTTCTCATTAAAGGTGACATTTGTCGCGGTACCGCCTGAGAACTCAAGGCTGTAGTTGAATGCTTTGTTTCCCGCACCACTGTTGATGGCCATGGCAACAGGACCTGCAATGATCGCGATGAGGGAAATGATAAAGAAAAGTTTGCGCTTTCCGAGGAAATTGATCGCTTTTCTTTCTTTGGCACGGCCGTAGTATTTCTCGTCACGAACGCCCACTGCGTACACTGCGTTGATCACCAGACGGGAGATAACCAGTGCGGTGAACATGGAAACCACGATACCGAGGGCCAGTGTGTAGGCAAAGCCTTTAACTGTACCGGATCCCAGATACATAAGCACTACAGCTGCGATCAGTGTAGTGATGTTGCCGTCGAAGATCGCGGAGAAAGCTTTGCTGAAACCGGATTTGATCGCGCCGTGGACCGTCTGTCCGGCAGTGATCTCTTCTTTGATACGTGCATAAATAATAACGTTGGCATCGACTGCCATACCGATACCCAGGATGATACCTGCGATACCGGGAAGAGTCAGGGTGATCTCGAACGCGCAGATCAGGATCAGGATGATAGCAGTGTACAGCACCAGTGCAAGTGACGCAACAACGCCGGGTACACGGTAAGCAATGATCATGATAAGCATGACGATGATCAGACCGATCAGTGCAGCTTTGAGAGAAGTAGAGATCGCTTCTTCGCCGAGCTGTGCGGCAACAACGTTCGAACGGAGCTCTTCCAGCTCAAGGCTCAGAGAACCGATGCGAATGTAGGAAGCCAGGTTCTGGGCTTCTTCGACACTCTCCATACCGGTGATCTGTGCGCTTCCGCCGCCGATCGCCTCGTTTACACGCGGAGCACTGAGGATTCCATTGTCATAGACGATAGCGATCTGCTTGCCTACGTTTTTCTCGGTGGCTTCGGCAAATTTTGTCTTTCCTTCATCTGTAAGGGTAAGGCTGACAACATACTCTCTGGTGCTGTTGTTGTTTGACTGGATAGCGCCGCCCTGTGCGTCCGCAACATCGGTACCTTCCAGAACAACAGAGCCTGCTTCGCGGATCTCGTCCACGGTACGGGAGAGTTTGTAGCCGCCGGTAGTGCCGTCATACTCAAAGTTGTTGTTTCCGTCAGCGTCTGTCATCTCGATAAAGCAGAGAGAACCGGGTTTTCCGAGATCTTCCAGGATGGCGTTCGCGTCGGTAACGCCCGGGATCTCGACATTGATACGGTTTACTCCTTCTTTATAGACCTGTGCTTCTGTGCTGTACTGTTCTACACGCTTCTGGAGCTTGTAGATCGTATCGCTCATATCTTCGCCGCTCGGTGTTTCGTCTGTCGTCTCATAGGTGATACTTACACCGCCGGAAAGATCGAGACCTGTCTTAATGTTCCGCGCCGAACCGCTTTTCTCCGGACCAATGCCTATCGCTGCCGTGTAGCAGAGAAAGGCGGTAATAAGCACCGTGATCAGCAGCACGGCAATACCTCTGCTCTTCTTCATTGTTTTTCCCTTCTTTACTTCATTACTTTTTAATCCGCAAGCGCGGCTTTTATCATGATGGCGCATTCAACACGTTTGCGCTGAAGCTCACATCCGATCTTATAATTGCCGGTGATATCTCCCGTAAAATGGCTTGCATTCGCCGCGCAGCCTCCGCTGCAGTAGAACCTGGCAAAGCAGTCCCGGCACTCCGGTTTTGCATACACGTTGCATCTGCCGAACTTTTCGCAGATCTCGGGATGCGTGATGCCTTCATCCACATTGCCGAGCAGGAACTCTTCCTCTCCGACAAACTGATGACAGGGATAAAGATCTCCCCACGGAGTGACGGCAAGATATTCCGTCCCCGACCCGCAGCCGCTGAGCCGTTTATACACACAAGGCCCGCCGGTGAGGTCGATCATAAAATGGAAGAAGTTGAACCCGTTTCCCTCTTTCTCGCGCCTTATCATCTCTTTTGCAAGCAGATCGTACTGCTCGAAGAGAACCGGAACGTCCTCCTCGGTGAGGGCATACTGCTCATCCTTCGGAGCCACCACGGGCTCGACCGAGATCTGTTTGAAGCCCAGATCGGCCAGGTGCAGCACGTCGGCCGCAAAGTCCGTGTTAAAGTGGGTGTAGGTTCCTCTTACATAATATTTATCCTGGTTTCTGGATTCCGCAAATTTTTGAAATTTGGGAACGATCAGGTCGTAGCTGCCTGCGCCTTTTCTGAACGGGCGCATTCTGTCATGTACTTCCTTGCGGCCGTCGATGCTCAGCACCACATTTCCCATCTCACGGTTGCAGAACTCCATGACTTCATCGTTAAGGAGCACTCCGTTGGTCGTGAGTGTGAAACGGAATTTTTTGCGGCACTCTTCTTCGCGGCTTCTTCCGTACGCGACGAGCTGTTTTACCACTTCCCAATTCATGAGCGGCTCGCCGCCGAAAAAATCCACCTCAAGGTTGGTTCTGTTCCCCGAGGAGGCGATCAAGAAGTCAAGCGCCTTTTTTCCTGTCTCGAAAGACATGAGGGCACGGCGCCCGTGATACTCTCCTTCTTCCGCAAAGCAATAGCGGCAGGCCAGATTGCAATCGTGGGCGATATGCAGGCAAAGTGCCTTTACCACCGTTTTTCTTGCATCTGTGAACGCATCGATGGCATCCCGGTAAATGTCTTCCGTAAAAAGCATCCCCTGCCTTTTCAGTTCCTCACACTCCGAGACGGAGGTGCGGATCTCATCGGGAGAGAATTTTGCGGACAGGCAGGATACGATCCGTTCGGTATCGGCTCCTTCTTCCAGAAGGGGAAGGACTTCGTACGTCACATCGTCCACAAGATGTACTGAACCGCTGTTGATGTCCAGAACAATGTTGAACCCATTGCTGCGGTAGCGGTGAATAAGACTCATTCTGCTCTCCATTCCGCCGCCCTTTCGGACAGCTGATTTTTACATTTAAAAGCCCCGCAGCAAACTACGGGGCTTTATACCCTGAAAAAGGTTTGATTCTGCGAAATTATTTGTTCTCGCAGCTCTGATTGCCGACCGTGCAGGATGTTTTGCAGGCTGACTGGCAGGATGTCTGGCATTCTCCGCATCCGCCTTTTTTCACTGTATTCTGCAGATTTTTGGTGTTGAGCGTTTTGATGTGCTCCATACTGATTCCTCCTCTGA
>CAMNGN010000138.1 GCA_946538475.1 uncultured Blautia sp. | reverse complement strand
GCGAACACAAAAGGACCGTCCCCGTGTGTTTCTGTATGCGAACACAAAAGGACCGTCCCCGTGTGTTTCCCAAAAGGACCGTCCCCGTGTGTTTCTGCTTCATTCATCCCCCGTCAGCCGCAATATACTCTTCAGTTCATCCAGCTCCGTATCCAGAATGACCGCCAGCTCTGCCGCACTGAAGGCCGGCATCGTTTCGCCCTCATCGGTAAGATCCTTGATCGCGCGGTCAAGCTTCTCGACGCGGTCGACAAGCCCGCGGTCGTTGGCCATGACGCCCAGCTGTTCGTTTACGGCGGCACATATTCCGTCGTAAATCGTCTTTCTGAGTATAACCGGTGAGGCATCTGCCGGCGCTGTGACTGCGGCGAGCGCCGCCTCCTGTACAAGGTCGGCGAGAGCAATCTCTTCACAGTTGAACTCTGCGGCAATCTCTGCGGCGGTTCTGAGCACCGGAGCCAATGAAGGTTCCGCAGATTCTTCAAGATCTTTCAAATACACTTCCATAAAATGCTTCTCCTCCGCAGTCAGAGGAACACGTGTGCCGGGGAAATTGTCGATTTCGGAAATCGACTCGACAGTATCTTCATTACCGGCACTGTCTGCATCTGCATCTGCCGATGATGCCGGCATGATTCCTTTGGATTTCAAATATTGGAGCACAGCACTCATCTGTGCCTTGTCTAAATCCAGCCCCTCAAACAGCTGCCTGATCCGGTCCAAAGTGAGAGGAGCACCGGACTCATCTGCGGCGGTCTCAAGCTCTATGAGTTTTTCTCGAAATTCTTTTATGTCCATATATTTTCTCCATCTTTTTTTATTTACACAACAAGAATGGTTTCCGGGAGTTGTGTATTACACGAGAGCAAAGGATATATCTATATTAATTTTTATGTCGGAGATGTGCAAGTATAAAGTTGCTGTTCATGATCCTGTGAGCCGCGGGGACGGTTCTTCGACTCAACGGATAATAACAAAACCCGCATGCGCACAAACTTTGTTGGCAAACATCCGGCCTGTGTGTTATAATCAGTTGACGCAGCGGATTACCGGTTATTATTGACTGGAGGATGAAAATATGTATACGACATCTGAAATGATATTTGTGTCTGAAGTAGACGGCCTGGAAATTTCTGTACTGATGATCGAACCCGAGGAAAAGCCGAGGGCAGTCATTCAGATCATGCATGGTATGTGCGAGTACAAAGAGAGATATCTTCCATTTATGCAGTATCTTGCGGCACAGGGATACGCTTCGGTCATCTTTGACCAGAGAGGCCATGGGCAGAGCGTCAGATCGAAAGATGATCTGGGCTATATGTACGAATGCGGCGTAGATGGCTATCTGAAAGATATGTACGATATCAACCGCAAGATTCATGATCGCTTCACGGATATTCCGCTTATCCTGTTCGGCCACAGTATGGGCTCCCTCGCAGTTCGGGCATTCACCTCCGAACATGACGACTGCATCGACATGCTCATCATCTGCGGTTCGCCCAGCGACAACAGCGCCAAGGGTCTTGCAAAGTTTATCGCGCAGACCGAAGGAAAGATGAAAGGTATGCGCCACAAGAGCAAGAGACTCGAAGCACTCAGCTTTGGCGGGTATGTGGCAAAATTTAAGGATGAGGAGAGCAATTTTGCATGGCTGTGCACCGATCCGGAGGTGGTCAGGGCTTATGAAGAATCCGACTACTGTGGGTTTACGTTCACAGACGACGCGTATATTGTGCTATTTGATCTGATGAAAAAGGCGTACGATGTCAGAAAATGGCATACGACCAATCCCGAAATGCCGGTACTTTTTATCAGCGGGCGTGACGATCCCTGCATGGTAAACATCCGTCAGTTTGCATCGGCGGTAAGGGCCATGAGAAGTGCAGGTTATCACGATGTGCGCGGAAAAGTATACAATAATATGCGCCACGAGATTTTGAACGAGAAAGAAAAGCTCACGGTGTACAAAGACGTCTGTACGTATATCGAGAAAAAACTCTTTAAATAAAGCGCGCAGAACTGCGAAAACATGATTTATGCATAAAACAGCCTGAGGCATTTATCGCCGGAGGCATACTATAAAGAATATCAACAGGAGGAACATTACAATGCGAGCATGCGGAGTATTGCTGCCGATTTCCGCCATTCCATCAAACTACGGGATCGGCTGCTTCTCGAAGGAGGCTTACGGATTTATAGATCAGCTGGTCAGGGGAGGCCAGAAATACTGGCAGATCCTTCCCCTCGGACCCACAGGATATGGTGACAGCCCTTACCAGTCCTTTTCGACATTTGCCGGCAATCCCTACTTTATCGACCTTGAGGTATTTATCCGCGAAGGTCTGCTGATGGAACGCGAGTGCCACGATTGTGACTGGGGCGGCAGCGAAAGTTATGTCGATTACGGAAAAATCTACGAATCCAGGTTCCGCCTGTTAAGACTTGCATTTTCACGCTATCATTCGGAGAACGACTCCGAATATGCTAAATTTGTCGAAAGAAACGCCTTCTGGCTCGACGATTACTGCCTTTATATGGCAATCAAGGACGATCAGGGCGGAAAAGGCTGGACCGAATGGCCCGAAAAACTCAAACTGAGAGACCCCGAGACGATACAGAAAGCGGCGGAAGAATTGTCGGAAGAAATCGACTTTTACCGCTTCCAGCAGTATTGGTTCTCCAAACAGTGGTGCTGGCTGAAGTCCTACGCGAACAACTGCGGCATCGAGATCATCGGAGACGTGCCGATCTATCTTGCCCTCGACAGCGCAGATACCTGGGCAAATCCGGAATTGTTCAAATTCGACGAAAATCACATGCCGACAGTGGTGGCGGGATGTCCGCCCGATGCGTTTTCTGCAACCGGCCAGCTGTGGGGCAACCCCGTCTATAACTGGGATTACAATAAGAGTACCGGTTACGAATGGTGGGCACGCCGCATGAAGCACTGCATGGAGCTTTATGATGTGGTAAGAATCGACCATTTCCGCGGTTTCGACGAATATTACGCGATACCGTTCGGCGATCCGACGGCAGAATTCGGCAAATGGGAAAAAGGCCCGGGGATGGATCTTTTCCGCACCCTTAACGAGAAGGTCGAAGGCCTGAAAGTTATCGCCGAGGATCTCGGCTATCTGACAAAAACGGTCATCGAGCTGGTTAAGGAGACCGGCTATCCGGGCATGAAAGTGCTGCAGTTTGCTTTCGACGCCAGCTGGGACAGTGCGTATCTTCCACATAAATACGACAAAAACTGTGTCGTATACACCGGAACGCATGACAACGAAACGACACTCGGCTGGTATCGGAATTTGTCGGAATATGACAGAAAGCTGGTTCAGGCTTATATCAATTGCAAGGACCAGTCCGACGAAGAATGCGTGTGGGGCCTCATCAGGACAGCGATAGCAAGCGTGGCCGATCTGGCAGTGATTCCGCTCCAGGACTATCTGTGCCTGGGCAATGAGGCGAGAATGAATGCGCCCGCCACTCTGGGGAATAACTGGAAATGGAGGCTCACAAGAGGCGAGCTCACCGAAGATATTCTGGGACGTATGCTGGCGCTGGCAAGGCTTTACGGCCGTCTGTAAAAGGAACTATGGAGAAGAAAATGGACGAGAATAAGAATACACCAGAAGAACTTAAACAGGGCGGGTTAAAGGGCTGGATCAACAGTGTGCCTTATCGCAGCTGCCTCATGATGGCTATTGTCGGGGCATATCTGATCTATCTGGGATACAATTTGATAACATCGGTGATGTCGGGAGCCGAAGGAGCGAACATCGGCTTTGCCGCTGCCGGAGTCGCTTTCATCCTGATCGGCTTGTTCATGCTGTTCGTTGCTTTCAACGGCTATATGCGTTATACCAAAGAGAAAAATGCAGCAGCGGAGGCTGAGAAGAAAGAGGCAGAAGAGCAGCAGAGCGAAGAGGAAACGGTAGATGAGGGGGACTCTTCTGAAGAAGAGAAGCCGGCACAGAAAAAGCTTTCCATCGCAGAACGAGCTGCGCTTGCGAATCATCTTTCGGAAGAGGAAGAGCCTGTAGACGAGAATACTGCTGAATGAACTTTAAAGATGATGATTCGAAAAAATCGATGATCCGGTACAGCCGGTACGAATGTGTCCTTTAGAGAATCATATTTGAGAAGCATCAATTACAGGACCTGTTATTGAATGAACATTTTTATGATCTTAATGCGGTTGTACGGGGTCTCTCAGAGAGTATAAAGTCCCTTCCCTAAGATATATGGCTTCGGGAAGGGACTTCATATTGATTTTAGCGTATTGAAACTTGAATTATCAGAAATTCAATATTGATTTATAACACCGCTTTTGGCTTTTTCAGCAAATGATGTTATGGTCAGTTACGTTTCCTGCGTTTCTTTTTTTTATGCTGATCAGGTGCATGCAGCGTAGACCAGCAGAAGGCCTGCACCAGAAGAATACCAAGGCCTGCGCCGAGGCTGTCGATCAGCACATCGCGCTTTGAAGGGCCCCTTGCTTCGACAAAAGACTGGTGGTATTCATCGAAACCGGCAAACCCCACACATACGATACCGGCCAGCAGAATCAGCCAGATTCCTCGCACTCCGTAAACATAGAGCGGGAGCGAGATCGAAATGGCAAGAAGAAAATATTCTGTCATATGTGCTGCCTTACGGACATAATAATGTATACCGTTTGCTTCGTAAACCAGCTGGTCATAGCTTTTCTGCGTGTTCATGATGTGGTCGCGAGCTTCTACTATCTCAAAACTTATCTTGTAGCTGAGTGCACCGGACTCCTCCCCGGTCTGGGCCGAAAATGAGTAGATCACATACATCATGACGATGGCAGGGACAAACGATAGTGGTTTTAGTATTTTGAGCAGTGTTTTCATGCGTCTAAATATATCATGCAAAAATGTAATTGTAAAGTGTGAGGAGGTAATGCAATGCAGATCATAGTCACATGCGGACAGGGATTTACTATAGGAAAGGATAACGAAAGACTGGTAAGCATTCCTGCCGACCTCAAATGGATCCACCGCGAAACCGAGGGCGGGACGGTCGTGCTGGGAAGAAAGACTTTCGAAAAAATGACCGGAAGCCCGGTGCTGGGAACACAAAAGATCCTTGTGCTTTCTACCGACAAAAACTATCATCCGAGAGGCGCAACTGTGTGTCACTCCATAGAGGAACTGCTGAAAGAAGTCGAAACCGAACCTTCAGAGAGAGTGTACTGCATAGGCGGCGAGAGCCTCTATCAACAGCTTTTACCTTACTGCGACACCGTCCACA
>CAMNGN010000137.1 GCA_946538475.1 uncultured Blautia sp. | reverse complement strand
GACCACAGGCACCTGAAGCCTGCGCGTCTGCCAATTCCGCCACTCCTGCATTTGTCAGCCGTTGTTTGACTGCTTGACTATAATAACCCGATTCGGCCTTCATGTCAATACCCAAATTAAAAAATTTTGATTCGTTTCCGGAATGGTGCTTTCTTTACAAAATACAGATGCTATGTTACAATTTTTATGTAAATCTTGTGTTTGTCAAAGCCTTTGAAGAGGCGGGATGCAGAGATAAGTAGAGAAACCCGGGGGATGAAAAATGATCGTATTGGAATTGCTCAAAGTAATATTGCTGGGAATAGTGGAAGGCATCACCGAATGGCTGCCGGTCAGCAGTACCGGTCACATGATGCTGGTGGACGAGTTTGTAAAACTGTCTGTTTCGCCGGAGTTTATGGAAGTGTTTCTGGTGGTGATCCAGCTGGGAGCCATACTGGCTGTTGTCATTCTTTTCTGGAATAAACTGTGGCCGTTCCACATTCGGGAGTTGACCCCTGCGGCAGAAAAGAAGATCGAGGCAATGCCGGCCGGTAAAAGGCCGTTCGCCAAATTTGTCTACAGATTCTGTCACAGAGGCAAATGGAACCTGTGGTTCAAGATCATTATTGCCTGCATTCCGACGATCCTGATCGCGATCCCCTTTGATGACTTCATCGATGAACATCTGAACAATTATCTGGTACTTTCCATCGCCCTTATCGTCTATGGTATTCTGTTTATCGTGGTGGAGAATTTCAATGAGAACAGAGTGCCGACGACCCGAAGCCTGAAAGAACTTTCTTTTAAGACGGCACTTTTTATAGGCCTTTTCCAGACGCTCGCCGTCATTCCGGGCACATCAAGGTCGGGCTCCACCATCCTGGGGGCAATGCTCCTGGGGGTAAAACGAACGGTGGCTGTCGAATTTACCTTCTTCCTTGCCATCCCGGTGATGGCCGGAGCCAGCCTGCTTAAGCTGGTCAAGTATGGATTTGCTTTTTCGGGAGCCGAGCTGCTTTATCTGGCAGTCGGGTGCATCACCGCTTTTCTTGTTTCATTCTTCACGATCAAAGCACTGATCAACTATATCAAGACGCATGACTTTAAGATCTTTGGATGCTACAGGATCATCCTTGGCATTATCGTCATGGTCTATTTTGGAATTAAGAACGGAGGGATCTGATGGGAAAATATGTTATGGCCCTGGATCAGGGGACGACAAGTTCGAGGTGTATTTTGTTTGACAAGGCCGGCAATATATGCAGCCTTGCAAAAAAAGAATTCGCACAGCATTATCCGAAACCCGGCTGGGTCGAGCACGATCCCCTCGAGATCTGGTCATCACAGATGGCCGTCGCCGTCGAAGCGATGAGCATGATCGGCGCGGAAGCCAAAGATGTCGATTCCATCGGCATCACAAACCAGCGTGAGACGACCATTGTCTGGGATAAGCACACAGGAATGCCCGTCTACCCTGCGATCGTGTGGCAGTGCAGACGTACTGCGGACATGATCGATAAGATGAAGGAAGACGGCTTTGACGCCGTGATCCGCAAAAAAACGGGACTGGTTCCCGATGCCTATTTTTCCGCGACGAAGATCCGCTGGATTTTGGAGAATGTCCCCGGTGCGCGTGAAAAAGCCGAAGCAGGCGATCTTCTGTTCGGAACGGTCGATACCTGGCTCATCTGGAAGTTCACCAGAGGCGAAGCCTTTGTGACGGACTACACCAATGCCTCCAGGACAATGCTTTTTGATATACACAATAAAAAATGGGACGAAGAGATTCTTAAGTATCTTGATATCCCTGCGAGCATGCTGCCCGAAGTCAAGCCGAGCAGCTGCGTTTACGGCTATTCGAGCGAGCTGATCACCGGCGGGCGCATACCGATCGCAGGAGCGGCGGGAGACCAGCAGGCGGCGCTCTTCGGGCAGTGCTGCTTCAATCGCGGAGATATAAAGAACACCTATGGCACAGGCTGTTTCCTGCTTATGCACACCGGTGACGAGGCGGTGGAATCCAAACAGGGCCTTCTCACAACTATCGCAGTAAACGCGGACGGAACACCGGGGTATGCTCTGGAAGGGAGCGTTTTTATCGCCGGAGCGGCGATCCAGTGGCTCAGAGATGAGATGAGAATCCTCAAAGACGCGGCCGCATCGGAAGCATGCTGCCTGTCTGTGGAAGATACCAACGGTGTTTATGTGGTGCCGGCATTTACCGGTCTGGGGGCTCCTTACTGGGATCCTTATGCACGCGGAGCAGTGTTCGGGCTGACGAGAGGCGCCAAAAAGGAACATTTTGTGCGTGCAACGGTTGAATCTTTGGCATTTCAGGTGTATGATGTTATCGATGCGATGCAGAAAGATGTGGGTCTGAAGCTTCAGAACCTGCGCGTGGACGGCGGAGCGAGTGCCAATAACTTCCTCATGCAGTTCCAGGCAGACATCCTTGACGGCGATGTGATCAGACCGCAGTGCATCGAGACTACCGCCCTCGGAGCCGCATATCTGGCGGGACTCGCGACGGGCTTTTGGAAAAATGCTGAAGAGATCGAGATGAACCGGCATATCGAAAGGACGTTTTCGCCTTCCATCGGTACAGACCGGCGTGAAAGCCTGCTGAAAGGCTGGCACAAAGCCGTGTCCCGGGTCATGAATTGGGAGAAAGACTAAAGGAGCATATAACTGATGAAAAAATATCTAAGGTTTTTCGCTGTTCCGGCAGCAGCCGTACTGGTATGTTCACTGGCAGGCTGTTCAGGGACTGAGATTAAAGATGAATTGGTTTCCAGGATCGAAGGAGAAACACAGGAGGAACAGCCGGCGGTAACTTCAACGCCCACACCTGCGCCTACCGCAACTCCGATACCGGCAACAGCGACACCTGTTCCGACCTCAACACCGGCGCCAAGACGCATAGGCACAAAGACCCCGCAGTCAAAATATGTTTATCTGACCAACGGGCTTGCCGAAGCGCTGCGTGAAGTATATCTGCGCGGCTCGGGAGACGAAGACTGGGGCAAAAACATGATCCCGGTGGAGTCTACGGTCAAGGCATCCGAAAAAGTGCAGATGTGCTACACCCCTTCGGATATTGGCGGCGGCTTTTATGATCTTAAAGTCGTGGATAAAAAAGGAAACTCCTACGCGATCTATGAGATCAATATCGGAGATTTTGAAGAGGGAACCGTGAGGGTAGAGGATGACAGTGCATATTTGAGCTACATCAGTCTCTCTACCGGTGATGAAACCAGAGCGGAATACAGCGAGACGCTGGCGCAGAATTATGACAACGGCGGGTCTTCGGACAGCCATGAGGGCGACTATAATTACGGTTATTACGACGATTATGGCAACTGGGTCGCTTATGACTATTCCGGCAGTTCCTCGAGCTCAGGCGGCGACAGCCATGAGGGCGATTATAACTACGGCTATTACGACGATTATGGCAACTGGGTCACTTATGACTATTCCGGCAGTTCTTCGAGCGGAATGGGGACCGGTACTGTATTAAGCGACAGCCATGAGGGCGACTACAATTACGGTTATTATGATGACTATGGCAACTGGATCTCTTATTATTGATGATGCCGGGGCGTAAAAAAAGAGTGCTGCAAAGCACTCTTTTTTTACGCATTATTTTTGGAATTGATGTAATCGGTGACCAGCATGGCAAGCTTGAATGTCAGCGCATCCTCAAAGGTTTTGATGTCCAGCCCGTATTTCTTCTCGATCTTATCCAGCCTGTATACAAGCGTATTGCGGTGCACGTAAAGCTTGCGTGAGGTTTCCGACAGGTTCAGATTGTTCTCGAAAAATGTACGTATGATATTGAGCGTCTCCTCATCCAGAGAGTTGAGGGATTCATCCCCCAGAATCTCCTGTATGAACATTTCGCACACCTCGACAGGAAGCTGATACAGCAGACGGCCGATGCCCAGATGCGAATAGCCAAAAACGTTTCGGTCGGCAAAAAAGATCCTGCCGATCTCGAAAGCCGTGACAGCCTCGATGTATGAATCGGGCAGCCTGCTGAGATCGGAGCAGATGTTGCTGTAGGAAACGCGCGCTTTGATCATGACCTCGGTGTTCAGCATATCCACCAGCAGACACGCTATGGACTCGATGTCGTCGGACTCTTCGACATCCTTGAGCTCGTGCACAATGGCGGTCGTATTTTCGTCCAGCGAACCGATGTAATCTTTGTTTCGGCTGCCGAAAATGTTGCGGATCGTCTCGAGCACAGGCTCGCCTCCCACGCCTTCTGTCTTTACCAGCAGCACGGCCCTTCTTATGCCGGTGTTTATATGAAACTGCCTGGCTCTGACAAAGATTTCTGCCGAGGAAAGACGACCGAACAGAATATCCTGCATCACCCGGTTGCGGTCGCTTTTTCCCGAGTAGGAGCTGAGGAGCGTTTCGACCTGGCAGACAGCAAGCTTTCCGGTCGTTTCGAAGGATTCCCCTTCGCCCTGCACCAGAAGAATGTACGCCGGATCGTCCCCCGCCGTCACCTTGTACAGGCAGCCCGAATCTGTCTGCATGCTCGACGCTTCGCTGTTTTTGAAGCTCTCCAGTATACTGCCCGCCGGGGGAGAAGAGAGGCCTGTGGCCGCAAAGATATCGTTCTGCTCATTCAGCAGGCAGAAATCAAAGCCGGTGATCTCTTTCCATCTTAGCAGACAGTTTTTTAAAACTTGCTGTAATTTCATAGCGGATACCCGTTTAAAAAGAATCGCCCGGAGATAACTCCGGGCGATAGCTCGCATGATTATCAGTTGCAGATAACGAGTTCGGACTCTTTGTCGAAGAAATGAGTCTTGGTCATATCGAAAGCAAACTGGATCTTGTCGCCGGTCCTGCTGTTGGTACGCGGATCGACACGTGCGGTAACCTGAGTACCGTTTACATCGAAATACAGGAAAACTTCTGCACCGAGCAGCTCGTAAACCTTTACGGTGGAGCTCATCGGAGCGCTCTGGCTTGCTTTGATAAACTCAGGAGCATCATGGATATCCTCGGGACGGATACCAAGAATGACTGTCTTGCCTACATAGCCGCCGTCTTTCAGAGCTTTTGCTTTTTCAGCGGGAACGATGAGGTCTGCATCGCCGATCGTTGCGATAACGTTGCCACCCTTTTCGGAGATCTTTGCATCCAGGAAGTTCATCTGCGGAGATCCCATGAAACCTGCTACGAACAGGTTGCCCGGTTTCTGATACAGGTTCTGCGGAGTATCGACCTGCTGTACGACACCGTCTTTCATAACAACGATCCTGGTACCAAGTGTCATAGCCTCGGTCTGGTCATGTGTTACGTAGATGATGGTAGCGCCCAGTCTCT
>CAMNGN010000136.1 GCA_946538475.1 uncultured Blautia sp. | reverse complement strand
TCAGAAACACGGTTATGGGGCAGATGTATTTGCAGAACGCGCGGTTGTCTTTAAATGCAAACGCGAGGATGATCCCCACGGCATAATACAGCGCGTTGCCGATGATGAACGCCCAAAACATGATCTTCTCGATATTCCCGACGTGTGCAAGGAACAGTGCGGATACAAAGATGAGCGATGCCGCAAATGTGATGTAACGAATCCATTCGAGCTTTTTCCTGGGCTGTTTTGGTATTTTATAAGGAAGGAAATCCAGCACCATTGCCGTCCAGCAGGCATATCCGCACCACCCGCGTCCGAAGATCAACGGGCCGAAGATCTTTGCCACTGCATAATGGATCGTTGCAGCTTCGAACACGCCTGTGAACAGATAGTACCAGAAGCCCTCGATCTGCATGTTTTCACCGCAGATCAGCCCCAGGTAGATCAGCATATACAGTCCGACAAGAAGCTGGACGACGCGTCGGGCATATTTGTTGTTTTTGATAAACAGGAACATGCCCAGTGCGATCGAGCATCCGATGTAGCTAAAGTTGAAAAGATAAAAGATATTGCCTTTGGTCAGCCACAGCGTGACCGCTATTGTCTCAAAGACTGCCGGCATGAGTATGGGCATAGCATATTTCTTCACGGCAAACTCCTTCGGTAATATTCCCATTTAAAGAGCAGGACTATGTCTGTCGCTCACGCAGCAGCATGTCCTGCTCATCTGTAAAGTCATGCTTGAAAACGTAAAATATTCACATCACTCCAGCTCATCAGCGTCGGTATCACCGCCGTAATCCTCGTATCCGTCGTCTGTATAGCCTTCTTCGCCCGGATACACACCGTCAGCGTAATCGTCGGGATCTTCGCTCACAACGTCACCGCCCACCGGTACTACATTGATTTCTTCCTCTGCTGCCGGCGGCTCGTCTCCATAGGTCGTCGTTCCGTCCTCACCGATCCAGGTGTTATTTCCTGTATAATTGAAGGGCACATAGCGGAAATCTCTCCAAATGCCATCGTTAAACTCTGACAGGGAAACGGGCGTACCGTCATCTGTAACTGTCTCCACAAGTCTTCCTGTGCTTCTGAGGCCATCCGGATACGGGAACACATAATAGCTTGCCGCATTCTCGTCATACCAGATGTAACCCTGCTCCAGTCCGCCGCCGGTAACAAAGGATCTTGCGGCATCGTCATACCACATACCGTTTGTATATTCATAGATGGTGAAGCCTGCAGCTGTCTTTTCGGGATAAATGACTATCTCGGCGCCTGTCTTCTGTCCTCTCGGATCTACGGGAGCCGGAGCGTTTCCGGTCAGCATGGATGTGTAAATGTAGCCTTCGCGGCCATCATAGACCACCCTGGTCCAGCCGTAATCTTTTCCATCGCAGAACACGACACCGGTCACCTGTACCTGATCGTCTTTGCGAAGTACCACTACGACATCCGAAGAAGTATTGTAGTCTGCGTACACACTTGCTTCTGCCGCGCTTATATACATGGTTCCGCTTGCATCGCGAACCTCAAACTCATGTGCAGGCTCAGCCTGTACAGCGTGTTTGCTGTCTTCACGGAGCAGCTTTACGCTCTCGATGGTTTCGCGGACAGTTGTATTGGCATCTACGTACTTGACGTATCCGGTTACGATGAAGACTTCATTTTTAGTCGAATAATAAACCTGATAGATTTCCGGGTAGTTGTCCGAAGCGATCTGCACCTTCGGGATGCTCTCGCCGTTTGCCACGTGGCGGATGGATACTGCATTGCCGCCGTCGGTGTAGACAAATCTGCCGTCCGGATCTTCGATCATTTTCCAAAGGAGGCCGGCCATTCTGATGGTAAGGACGCCATCGGGAGAGATTACTGTACGCGGGCCGTCCGAGAAGTACCATTCCATGTTAAGGATGCTTGTGTTTTCGACCTTGGTGCTTGCGCTTTCCTCATGTACCTGTACAAAGCAGAGGCTTTCCTTCTTGGCGGATTCGTCGGCTTTTCCGTGGCAGAGGATCATGTAGTCGATGATGTTGCTCCCTTTTTTGCCGAGGAACGCGATCGGAGTCATGCTTGCGTTCTCGGTGGTGATGGCGCTGAGGACGGTGTCGGAGACGCCTTCGAGGGAAATGGGAGCTGCAGCTTCTGCTGCATCTGCTCCTGTTGCTGCATCTGCAGCGGTATCAGCATCCGTTTCTGTATCTGTATCTTCTGCAGCCTCCTCTTTAGCTCCTGCAATCTCCCACGCACCTGAAGCGTCCTCGGCAGGGCTCTCGGCCACTGTTTTCAGGTCGTCAATAGCCAAATCTCTGATCGATGTAAGCTTGGAATTTCCGTCAAGATCCTCGTATACCACGATGATCTTCCAGACCGGCGCATATGCCTCTGTGAGCGGTGTGCGGCACAGATAAGCGTAATTGTTTCCTGCCACGAGCTGTGAAGCAAGAACTGCGATCGGCTGGTATTTTTCACCATAAAGGCCGCTCACTGCTTTGTCAAAGCGAACCTGATCCGTGTCATTGATCTGCGGCGTGATCGCCTGATTGTTTACCACCCATGCATCATTAGCAGGTGCGGGTGCTTCTCCCTCCGGTGCCGGCTCCTGCGGCGTCTCTTCCGCCACAAATACCTGCTCGGTGGTCGGGACATCTTCCATAGCAAGGTCTCCCTCGTACGCAGGAACGGTACCTGCGATCATAGCTGCGGAAAGGATGATCGACGCAGCTGTCAATCTGAAGCTCTTCTTTCTCATAATATATCCCCCTCATAATGTTATCAGTTAAGCGGGCCTGTGCGCTCCGCCTTGCTGCCTTTTGAAAAAACAACGTGCTGCTTATTTCATGAGTATAGCACATTATATAAATCTGTTACAATAATTATGTAATCCGGGTTTTCCTTTTGTCCGGTTAATCCGCTTTCATATACACAACAAAATCCCCGGCTTCCTTTTCTATCTGCTCATACCCCATCATCCTCGCACGCCACCTGAACCTGCGGTTCTTTGCATCCTTATAGAGAATAAAGTAGTCCGTCTCCTCCGGCTCCTTCTCATCGGGGTCAAACTCATACAGCTCCGCCAGGCGCGAAAGGTGCGGGGTGATCATACTGTCCGCCGTCACTGACGCGTCGGCCGGGATGCTGTCCAGAAATTCCTGCTGCTCCGCGTAAACCTCTCCGTTATCGCGCAGCTTCTCAAAAAATCGGTAAGAATCCGCCCCGCGATAAGCATACGACATCAGAAGCCCGGCGCAGACAGCCGTCAAACACACCACATACTGCATCCGCCTCTCGAGCCCGCCGAGATTCAGGATGAACAAAAACAGCATCAGCACAGCAGGCCCGTAGGTGTACTGGAAGCCCACATCGTGCTGGAAAGGATACGAAGTCATCAGCGCAAAGGCCACATAAGGAAGAAGAAGGATCAGCCTGCGTTTATCCTTGCACAGCAGCGGGACAAACAAGAGGACCCCCAGTGTGCAGAAAATATACCCCAGGTTTTCCTGTGCAAACACCTGATGCAGGAACCTTCCCGGCTCCAGAATGATGTTCTTTGCCAGTGCAAAAACTCCCGATTCACCCTTCAGATAGTACATCGAATAGTGTCCTTCCACCAGGCCCATACCATGTGCGCTGATGAACATAAGCACGCCTGCAAAGTACAATCCGGTGATACCCAAAAGCACACCTCCGCGCTTGTAATCCTTCTTTCCGATGATCCGATAAATGGCAAATACGATCAGAAAAATAGCCGTATCTTCTTTGATCATCAGACTGAGGATCAGGAATAACAGTGCTCTCCATTCCTTCTTTTCCAAATAGAAATAGATGAACCAAAGCACAAAAAACGGGATGAATTTGTTCTCGTGAAAGTCGTAAAACAGTGGCTGTCCGATGGCCGGAAACACCAGATAAATGCATGAAATCAGGAAGGTGACGACCGGTGAAAGCCTGTAATGTCTGCAGATCAGGAACAGCGGGACAACCCCCGCAAAGACCATCACAGCCTGCAAGATCAGCAGAAATTCCACGTTTCTGAACAGCATATATAGTGGCAGAAACAGGTAGAAAATCGGCGAAAAATGCACGTACATATGCGATAAAAGGTAGCCTCTTTCGGTGGTCGTGAGCGGCATTCCGGTCCTTGCCATGTACTCGTACATCTGGGCAAAGATGCCCAGGTCGAAGTTTGGTGCATTAAACGTGCGATATCTGGCGATCGAAACCGCGGCAAAATAGCCTGATGCCAAGAGCGCAAGGATCAAAACAGCGATAAAACGGGCCCTGTATCCGCGCAGCGCCGCCCGTCCGCTGCCCATTCTTTCCATAAAATCAAGCATATCGGGGTTATCCGTCACAAGATAATAGAAAAGAAACGCCAGGATCAGGGTAAGACCCGCCGCAAAATAGACATCCTGCCTGTTCAGTATACAGGCAAAGCAGAAGAAAAAGGCTCCTGCCATCAAAAGCCGTGATGAAGCGTTCGCGTTTCCCCTGAAAAGCCGGATCAAAAACAGTATATGCGCTATCGCAAGAAGCCCGGCAACGTAGATGCCCGGGCGGATATACGTGACAAAATCCAGGTTTTCTACGCCGCCAAAATAGTACAGCAGACAAAAGCCCGAAACGATCAAAAACGCATTGAGCGCGATCTCGACATACTCGTACGGGGTAACAGTAGAAATCTGCCTGCGGAACCGCGACATCCAAAATACCCAGAACATCCACGCAGCATGGTCGAGCATAATTGCGAAGGCAAATACCGGGCCGCGGAGCATGGGAAGCGCCGCGATCACATAAAAAGCGACCACATAGGCAGCTGTTTTTATTGAAAGTTCACCCCAAAGGAACAGGGCCAAAGCCAGCATACCGGTCATGCTTAAGCAGATAAGGAAGATCTGAAGAGCGCTCGCCCTCGGCTTATCTTTCTCGTCTTCGGCTGCATTATCTTCATCATCGACATCTGCACTATTGGCATCTTTATCATCGTCATTTTCATCTGCGCTATCCGCATCCGAATCGCTTTTTTTCGATTTTTCGCTCTCTTTTCTCGATGCAACAGATGTTTCTTTCTCGCTTCCGGCTTCAAGCTGCAGGCTCTCTTCGTCAGCATCCCGCTGAGGAATAAAAGCATACGCGGGCCCAAAATACAGAAGTCCGCAGATCAGAATAATGCCCAGCACCCAGATAAGAAAAATCGGGGCAACGGCATGTGAGGTTTGTTTTTTAAGTTCAGGTTTTCGTGGGCTCAAATCAATGTCACCTTTTATATTTTAAATATTGGCATATAGGCAGATTACGCTTTACATAATATCACTATATATAAGCATATTTCAATGAGTATTTGGCCG
>CAMNGN010000135.1 GCA_946538475.1 uncultured Blautia sp. | reverse complement strand
CGGATCAAAAATATGGGCCGCGCGGTTTTCTTCTGTGTTTTTATAACATGTGGAAGCAAGCGGAATACCCGGATCCCCGTGAGTATTTCTGCGCACAAGGTTTTCGAATCTGCGGCGGGATATTGTCTCGCCGGCTGAAAGACTGCCTTTATAAAAGGCCACTTCAAAGCTGTCGAATATGTATTCCTGCCCGGTGGGACTGATCGGTTCTCCTTCGTAGGTGTAGCTGCAGACAACCGTGACTTTCTGCCCGTCAAACCGGCAGTAGCGAACCATATATGAGCCCATACGGCCGGAGAATTCGATAAATATACCTGATTCGGGGTAGTATTTGACTATCGCACCGTCGCCGCTTCCCTGATACACGATACGCACAGTATCGTTATAATAGGTGTAGATTACCGGGCGCTGCGTGAGCTGCGAAACGATCAGCTCAGGAATGCCGTCACTGTTAAGGTCTACCGGCTTTTTGAAGGTAAACCACGAAGTGTCTTCACCCCTGATCTCCGGATCGGACAGCTTTATCGCATATGCGCTGAGTGCTGCGGCGGGGTCTGTATCTGCACTCGCCGGAAGGCACAGCGCGGCAGATAAAAGGCAGGCTGCGACTACGGCAGTGATCTTTTGAAGCATTTTCATCGATCAAACTCCTTTTTAACGAGTAAATCATACTGTTTATGGCTGCCCGGGCAGCCACAGGATTGATACATCATAGCATATAATCCTTAGATTGACAATAGACGTAAGCCTGCCGGCGTGAAGCACGACAGGTAACCGTAAACAGACAGGAGGTAAAAATATGGAAGCAGGTGCAATTGCAGCAGTTGTCGCTTTTGGCGCGATGGCTCTTATTGCGGTTTTGGTCGCGGTGATCTCTGCAATCGCGGCGGTATCCGGGTTCAGCAAGCCCGAAGACAGTGACGAATGAAAAACATACAGGAAGACCTGAAAAACGGAAACTTTCGGCAGATATACCTGCTTTACGGCGAGGAGGACTATCTTATCGCGCAGTACAGGGACAAACTGCTGAAAGCGCTTGTGCCCGAAGGAGATACGCTCAACTTTTCCCGCTTTGAGGGCAAAGATACACGGGTGAGCGAAGTGATCGACCTGTGTGAGACGATCCCTTTTTTGTCGGAAAGAAGAGTTATCCTGTTCGAAAACAGCGGCTTTTTCAAAAACAAGTGCGACGAGCTGGCGGATTACCTTCCGCAGATACCGGATTATCTGTACCTGATCTTTGTGGAAAAACAGGTGGATAAACGCAGCCGGATGTACAAAGCACTCAAGGACAAAGGGCGGGCGGCGGAGTTTTCCATGCCCGATGACAAAACGCTCCTCACCTGGATCGGCACTATTCTCGGCAAAAACGGGCGAAAGATCAGAACGACCGATGCCGGGGTCCTTCTGCAGCGCACGGGCTCGGACATGGGCAACATCAAAAACGAGCTGGACAAGCTGATCGGATATACGGAAGGCCGGGACATGGTGACCATGGCGGACATCGACGCAGTCTGCACCAACCGGGCGGAAAACCGTGTGTTTGATATGGTCAGGGCGGTGGCCGATAAGGACCAGAAAAGGGCGATGCTGCTGTATGAGGATCTTCTGGCTTTGAGGGAACCCCCGCTGAAGATCCTTTTTAACCTGACAAGAGAATTCAGGCGGATGCTCCTGATCAAAAAGATGGAGCGCGAGGGGACAGCGCAGAGTGAGATCGCCGCGGTGCTTGGCGTAAAACCGTTTGCGGTGCAGAAGTCGTCAAGGTGTGCGCGGAGGTACACGGTATCTGCTCTCGAAAAGATACTGGAGGAGTTTGCCGCCGCGGACGAAGACGTCAAGACAGGCAGGCTGGATGACCGCCTTGCCGTAGAACTGATGATCGTGAAGTGCAGTAAATAGCGGAGAATAATATAAAAAGTGACGGGAACAGGTTCCTTGACTCACAAAAAAAGACAGCCACATGACGGTTTGTGGCTGCCTTTTATTTATTCTCACTTATAAGGCCTTATAACTAAGAAAAAATCTATCAGATGCCGTTGACGGCTCTGGATAAACGGGAAACTTTACGGGCACAGTTGTTCTTATGATAAACACCCTTGGAAGTAGCTTTGCTGATGGTAGAAATAGCATCTTTGAGTGCTGCCTCAGCTGCTGCCTTATCCTTTGCCTCTACTGCAGCTTCGACTTTCTTGATGGAAGTCTTAACTTCAGAGCGGATGGATTTGTTTCTCGCCGCTTTTGTTCTGTTAACCAAAATACGCTTTTTTGCAGATTTGATATTTGCCAATGATAACACCTCCTTCTGATCAGGTATGGTATATTCATGGGAACTGACACGGCTTTCCCATAAACACGCTTATTTATTTTAGTACATGCCCTGCTTTGTGTCAAGAGATTTTTATTACTATTCACAGTCCAAAGACTGCGAACAGTAACGGATTCGTCCATGCAAATCGCCTCGGCGATGGGACGAATCCCTTGTATGTGTTACTGTTTCAGGCCGCAATCGCGCAGCAAGTGCGCAATTCGGCTGTGAATGGTAACTGTTTTACTCATAGATGTCGGAGTTTCCGGTAAGAGCAGGGTTGACAGGCAGGGTGGCTTCGGTTCCCGGCTCGTAAGACGAGGCCTCCTTAGTCCTGACGGTTATCCTTGCATTGTCTGCCGTCCGGACGGTGACGGTATCCGCAGTGTGTCCGACAACCGTGCCGGATACGTATGAGGATACTTTGTCGGGCCTTATGTCTGCCGGATCTTCACCGGCCGCAAAGAGGACAGAGACGCCCGCGAGTGAGGAACTGTCCCCGCGTTCGCCGTAGTAATAAAAACTGACATCTGCGCCTGCGGCCGTACCGCCGGGAAAGTACGCCGGAATGCCTGTAAGGTCGAGAGATACGGCTTCGGAAGCGCCGGAAGGCACAAAATATATGGTTCCCAGTTCTTCCGACTGCAGCTTTCCGCGCACCTTGTCATAGGCGGTGAGAGGTTTATCCGCGGCTTTTGTCTTTTGCGGGACTGCCGCAGCTTCGGCGGGGACTGCTTCGCCGCCGTCAACGGCAACCGAAGCGGTTTCTTCGGGGACTTCTTCCTCGGGGACTGCCACCTGCGGAACGATCTTCGAGAGATTGGGGGCAGCAAACGGGTCCGCATCTGAGATGCTCACGACCTTGACGAGAGGAGCCTCGGAAGGTACCGCCGATTCGGGATCGGCCTCGGGAAGTCTGCCCAGGTAATGGATGTATACAGGAAGATCCTTTGCGATCCCTCCTGCATAATATTGCCGGGATCCCGCAGAGCTGAACAGATAGGTCCGGCCGCTGTCATCCCGGAAGGTCACGGTATTGGCCGTCAGTCCGACAAGGGTGCCGTGGAGGGTCTGTTCTTCGAGCGGCTTTTTTGTGTGCAGCTCATCGACGACCTTGAGCACTTTGACATTTGATGTATCTGTGCCTTCACGCACACCTTCGTAGATGACGCTGACTTCGTCGCCTGCGATCATGCCGGATGCGCACTCGAGCGTTGCTTCGGATGCATCGAACGTGTAGGTGTTTTCGCTGTCCGAGACGGTGACCGAGGTACCGTCAAAGTCAAGGAGGACGCCGGTAACCTTGTCCATGTACACGCGTTCTTTGACTTCGGCGGTTTCGGCATCTTCTTTTTCGGGATGCGGCAGGTAGCGCTCGGCTACAGATTCTGCGCTGCATCCTGCGAACAGTGTGGATGTAATTGCACAGACAATGAGGAAAATCAGCTTCTTTTTCATGGATTCTCCGTTTCTTGCGGGAGGTCTTTGCTGCTTTATCCGGCCTCTTGATTAGAAAGATGACATGTTGTATAATCATGCAGACAGCGGCAAAGGATTATTATGAAGATATCTGCGGCAGATCGAAGCGGCAGTAGTTTTCAGGGAGTTATTTGGATGCAAAAACGTACTTCGAAGCCCGGCAGTGTAGTCGTACTTGTCTATATGGCACTTTTTACAGCCTTGAATATCATATTTACCAGGGTGCTCGCTTTTGACCTGGGACCGTACCGGATTGCGTTCGGTCCGGTGTCCACCATCATGGCGGGGCTCTGGCTCGGCCCGCTCTGCGGAGGCCTTTGCGGCTTTATGTCCGATCTTCTCGGCTGTTTCATTCTGGGATATCCGCCGAATCCGCTGATCATGGTGACGGCGGTACTTTGGGGAGTGTTCCCCGGACTGGCGCGGAAGATGCTTGCCGGGCAGGACAGAAAGAGGAAGACCGCGGTGATCACTGCCTCTATCGCGCTGGCGGGACTGATCGGGTCGATCGGTTTTACGACGGCGGGCCTCGTTCTGCTGCTGGGATATAATTTTTACGTGATCTTTCCGGGCCGGGTGATCCAGACGATCATCATGGCGATCATGTACAGTGCGGTCTGCTGCGTTCTTTACTTCAGCCCGCTTACTGCGCAGTTCTTCAGCGGACTGCAGCCCTATGGGCGGAAGGAGAGCGCGGAATGACGCTTCGGCGGATTCAGTGTTTTACGCGGAACCAGTAGGAGTACAGTTTGGAAAAACCGAGGCTTTCGTACAGGTTCTGCGCGGCCGTGTTTTTGGCAACGACCTGCAGGTAAGCATTCCGGGCACCTTTTTCGATCCCTTTTTGGAGAAGTCCGGAGCAGATCATGCGGGCAAATCCGCGTCTTCTGAGGTCTTCACGGACATGGATGGCGTATATGCCTATGTAGTCTCTGTCAAGGATGCCCAGGCCGGTGGCGGCGATCTGCCCGTCCACGCGGATGCAGGCGCATACAGTTTCTTTTAATATGGCTCTGTACATTGAGGGAACCACGGTCCGGTGAATGGGATCTGTGGTTCCTTTCAGATTGAACAGAGCTTCTATCCATTCTGAGGGAATGCTGTCTGAGTATTCCACTGCAGGTCTTTCTTCCCTGCTCTCCCGATCGGGGATTTCGGGCATGTCTTCTGTGAGCGGCCTTGTCATCACTTCGGTCTCGTGCTCGATCACGTAGCCGCGGTTTTCGAGCATGTAGTCGAAATCCGGGGAGACGAGCGGGCTGATCTTGAAGATCACCGGAGAGTCCAGCCGCCGGTAGAGTGATTCGCAGTAGGGTATTTTTTCGCGCCAGGGGAGCGTGGGTACGCCAAACTGTTCCACGCTGTTGGTTCTGTGTGTGTAAAAGTATGAGAATCGGATGATCCATCCATCGTACAGCTCCATCTTGTGGGATGGCCATGCGTTGAGGGACATATCTTCGATTTGTTTGATTCTGTCAGTCAAAATTTCACCCCTTTCCTATACTATCATCGAGGGCGGCGGGGGTCAAGAAGGAACACAAGGAGGGCGAGTCTCCGATCG
>CAMNGN010000134.1 GCA_946538475.1 uncultured Blautia sp. | reverse complement strand
CGCTGGACATCGCGCGGGACATCAAGGAAGCCTACGGTATTCCGATGCTCGCCCACCTCACTTGCGTCTCCTCTGATAAGGCAACGGTGCGGCAGAGAATCAGCGATATGAAAGAGGCAGGGATCGAGAATGTGATGGCTCTTCGCGGTGATCTGACGCCGGAGCTTGAAGCCACCGACCCGGCCACATGGGATTACCGTCATGCGGTGGAGCTTGTGCGTGAGCTTAAAGAGAGCGGAGCTGACTTCTGCATCGGTGCAGCATGTTATCCGGAGGTTCATCCGGACAGCCGCAATCAGAAGGAAGACATCTTTTACCTGAAAGAGAAGGTGGATGCAGGTGCACAGTTCCTCACCACGCAGATGGTGTTCGACAACAACCTGTTCTATAACTTTTTGTATAAACTGCGTGAAGCCGGTGTGACGGTCCCTGTCCTTCCGGGCATCATGCCGATCACCAACGCAAAGCAGGTGGAGCGGGCGATCAAGCTGTCGGGCAGCTTTATTCCGCAGCGTTTTAAGAGTATTGTGGATTACTTCGGGACTGACCCCGATGCGATGATGCAGGCGGGTATTGCCTACGCGACGGATCAGATCATCGATCTTTATGCAAATGGTATCACCAATGTACATGTTTATTCGATGAACAAGCCGCAGGTGGCGAAGGCGATCATGAATAATCTGTCGGCGGTGCTGGGGAAAGATTTTGGCAGATAGAATATGCGATAATAATGTTTACAGCTTAATCGGAAACTTACTAAGTTATTACGGCACAATAAGTAAATATCTGATAACAAATATTTCGCTTTAATCTGCAATAATTAGTTAATCGTACTGTCCGGGAGTGAAATCAGGCGATGAAGCGCAGAAAAAATGACTGCATCTTACCGCTGAACAGTGAGCATTAATGTAGATTTCAGGATGTTTGGAACTTCGAAGCATTATGAAAGAATTTTTACACAACCTTATAATGGGTACATTGCCCGGGAAATACGATATTACCCCGCTGCATCTTGAATATACAGGGACGGATATCTTCCCATGCAATCGAGGGGAAGTACTCCGCTATGCAGGTATCCCTGCCGCTGTGATCAGAAAAGAAGGAAGCGGAAGGATAGACGGCGGTTATCTCGATTCGGGGAAGAACCCGGAAGAAGGCGGCGATGTACAGGATGACCGAAAGGCAGAACTCGCAAAACTCCTTGACACCGCAGCTGAGATGGCAGAAGGACAGCTGACTTATCGGGTTTCGTACTGCTGCGCGCCGGTCACATGGCAGGAATACGAGGGAGAAACATACCCCGTGCTTCCTTTCCCACAGCATTCGCGGGCACTCATGCGCAACCTGGCAGGCTGCAGCGGTGTCGTCATCTTTGCCGCAACGATCGGATCCGGCGTAGACAGGCTGATTCGCAGGTATGAGCGCACGCAGCAGGCCCTGGGCGTTATGCTGCAGGCGTACGGCGCGGAGAGAGCGGAGGCACTTTGCGATACGTTTAATAAAGAAGTAAGCGATTCGGCGGCCGCATTCGGACTGGAGGCGCGTCCACGTTTTTCGCCGGGATTTGCAGACCTGCCGATTACTGTGCAGCCTGATATATTAGCGATCACTGATGCGGGCAGACGTCTGGGGATCACACTGAATTCGTCCTTTCTGATGGCCCCGTCGAAGTCGGTTACCGGAATCATCGGAATCAGAACGAGGCGTTCGCAATCCGCTAACGATGCTTGATCATGAACCACGGCCGCTTTGGTGGCTTATCGGTTCAAAAAGGAGACATCTATGACTATACTTGAATACATGAAAGAACATTTCCTGTTTCTGGACGGAGGAATGGGAACACTGCTGCAGAAAGCGGGGCTGGCGCCCGGGGAACTGCCGGAGAGGTGGAATGTGACACATCCCGACGAGATCGTGCGGATCCATCAGGCTTATTATGACGCGGGCAGCAACGTAGTACTTACCAATACGTTCGGTGCGAACAGTCTTAAGTTTGGCGATGAGGAGCTGGACACGCTTGTTGCAGCTGCTTTTGATAACGCGAGAAAAGCGAAGGAGAATAGTATCGGAGCACAGCCGAAGTATATCGGCCTGGATATAGGACCGATAGGAAGACTCTTAAAGCCTTACGGCGATCTGGATTTTGAAGAGGCGGTCTCGATTTACGCAAAGACTGTGCGTGCGGGAGTGCGTGAGGGCGCCGATCTGATCTTTATCGAAACGATGAACGACAGTTATGACACCAAGGCGGCGCTTCTTGCAGCGAAGGAGAACTCAGATCTGCCTGTGTTTGTGTCTAACGCTTACGGCAGTGACGGAAAACTGATGACCGGTGCTTCGCCCGAGGCGATGGTTGCCATGCCGGAGGGCATGGGAGCCGATGCGGTTGGCGCCAATTGTTCTCTGGGGCCGGATCAGCTTACCGGAGTGATCGAGGCCTACCTGAACTGTGCGTCTGTCCCCGTGCTTTTAAAGCCAAACGCAGGACTGCCGCGGAGCGAGAACGGAAAGACAGTGTATGACGTGCACCCGCAGGAATTTGCCGCCTCCATCAGGAAGCTGCTGCAGGAAGGTGTGCGTATCACAGGAGGATGCTGCGGCACGACACCCGACTATATTCGTGAAGTGGTTCGGGCGGCTGAGGGGCTTACCCCGGTTCCTGTTAGTCCGAAAAATCGGACAGTTATTTCTTCTTACACACATGCTGTGGAATTCGGAGGTTCTCCGATCCTCATCGGTGAGAGGATCAATCCTACCGGGAAAAAGCGTTTTCAGCAGGCGCTCAGAGAGAATGATATCGATTATATATTAAACACAGGCCTTAAGCAGGCCGATGCCGGTGTACAGGTGCTGGATGTGAATGTCGGTCTGCCCGAGATCGACGAGGCAGAGATGCTCGAGAAGGCAGTCACGGAGCTTCAGTCCGTAACAGACCTTCCGCTCCAGGTGGACACTACAAACATCGAGGCGATGGAGAAGGCACTCCGCAGGTACAACGGGAAAGCCATGATCAATTCGGTCAACGGCAAGGAAGAGATGATGGAGGCTGTGTTCCCACTCGCGGCGAAATACGGCGGCCTCATCGTAGCGCTTACCCTCGATGAGGGGGGTATCCCCAAGACGGCGGAGGGCCGGGTGAAGATAGCGGAAAAGATCCTGAAAAGGGCGGAAGAGTACGGTATATCGAAAAAAGATCTGATTTTTGATCCGCTGGCAATGACCATCAGTGCGGACAGCGGTTCGGCGCTCGAGACCATCGAAGCTGTCAGGCGAATCCGCTATGAGCTGGGAGCAAACACCACGCTGGGTGTCTCGAATGTGTCGTTCGGGCTTCCAAACCGTAACATCATCACATCGACATTCTTCGCGATGACGCTGGAAAAAGGCCTTTCTGCCGCGATCATGAACCCTTATGCGCAGGAGATGATGAATGTCTATTACGCTTTCAAAGCGCTCCACAACATGGACCCCAACTGCGAAGGGTATATCGAATATACGCAGAAGCTGCCCGCTCCTGCACCGGCGGCTTCGGCTTCGGCAGGTGCACAGAATACACCGCAAAAGTCCTCGAAAAAGGACACAGACAGCACACCGCTCAGGGCTGCGATCGCCCGCGGTCTTAAAGAGCAGGCAGGTAACATTACGCAGGAGCTGCTGGGTGAAAAGGACGGGCTGGATATCGTAAAGGAAGAAGTGATTCCTGCTCTCAATGAGGTGGGAAAAGATTTTGAAGAAAAAAGGCTTTATCTGCCGCAGCTTCTGATGGCGGCTGAGGCAGCCAAGGCATCATTTGAGCGGATCAAAGCCGATATGGCCGAGAAAGAAGGCGGCACGGGCCCTACACGATGCACGGTGGTGATCGCCACGGTCCATGGGGATATCCACGATATCGGGAAGAATATCGTGAAGCTGCTGCTCGAAAACTACGGTTTTGACGTGGTGGATCTGGGGAAGGATGTTCCGGCGCAGGTGATCGTGGACAAAGTCGTAGAGCTTCATGCCCCGCTTGTTGGACTCAGCGCGTTGATGACGACCACGGTTCCCGCCATGGAAGAGACGATCGCGCTTCTCAGAAAGCAGGCACCGTGGGCAAAGGCTGCCGTGGGAGGCGCGGTCCTGACGCAGATGTACGCGGACGATATCGGTGCCGATAAGTATTGCTCCGATGCGATGGAGACCGTGAGGTATGCGGAATATATAGAAGGGCAGTTATGAGCGACCGGAATATGGACGGCCTGCAGGGAGGAATAAATATGGATAAGAATACAAAAAAACTGAACGGAGAAGTGTCACAGGGAAGTTACGTTTTAAGGACGGCACTGGCGGGGGCTGTTTTCTCGTTTTTGCTGTATGTCATTCTGATTGGACGCAGTTATGCTGATATTCTTCTGACTTTTGATGAAGGAAGGATGTTTTCCAACAGATTTCTCTATTTCGCCGGAATGTCTGTAACACTGGTTCTGGGCCTGCTGCTTGCAGGAATAGTGGTCAAAAATCCCGGAAAAGCAGAGGGCGGTGGTATAAAGATCCTGCTTCTGTCCGTTATTCTGGGAATTCTCGGTGGGGCAGTTTTATCGACAAAGACACTGAGCATGAGCTTTACAGATCTGCGGATCTCGATTCACAGAGGCATAATTGAACTTACACAGATCATGCCGTACGAAACGACAGATTTTCTGTATCATTTTGATATTATGCGATATCTTGCCGACGGCGTCATACTGGCTATCCTCGGCTTTGCGCTGGGAATTCTCGAAGGATTCCTGATCTATATCATTCGTCCCGATGGGAAAGATACGATGAAAGCTGATATAGCGCGACAGAACAGAGTGAGCCGCGCAAGACAGGCCGCAAGGCAGACTGCTCAGCAAACCGCAAAGCAGGCTCCGCAGCCGACCACGCAGCCGACTCGTGTATCTGCATCGGGGATCGCCGCCGGTCGTGGCTACAGCGTGGAAGAGGAGATCAGAAAGTATCAGATGCTGGTCGAGGCGGATGTTATGACGCAGGAGGAGTTTGAGAAGAAGAAGGAGTCTCTGCTCAGATCCTGAGCAGAGACTTGCAAAAATTCATGCAAATCGCCTTCGGCGATGGAATTTTTGCTTGTTGAATCATATTCGTACGGCCTCAGCAGCGAGTGCTTCGGCCTGTTATGAACAAGGTGGAACCCGTCCCCTGTTCCAACCAAAAGGGCTGAGGAAATATTTTTCCTCAGCCCTTACCGGTCTTTTTATGCGCGCCGCACCTCGAAATGCTCCCACAGACGTTACCTCTACAGTTAACTCAGCCCAGGCACCCTCACGGCACACAGAAGGTTCCGCTTAGTGCTGCTGCATTCCTGCCCTGACACGGTTCACGGATTCCTGTTGC
>CAMNGN010000133.1 GCA_946538475.1 uncultured Blautia sp. | reverse complement strand
AAGGCGGTGCAGGTCAATCTGCTCCGCCTTCGATTATGACTATTCCATCACGAAATCAACGCATCACAAACTGACCTTACTGTCCTTGACCGTAAAGTAAAAGTAAAATCGATAGTAGTTTGCGATGTGATTCATGCCTGCGGGAATCATAATATTCTCCTGTGATAATATCAGCATTGAAACTGATTATAGTCTCAAGCCGCGATTTGTCAAGCGTTTCCGGCAGGATCCGCCGCTCCGCGCCTTTCTCACGGCGTATCATTTCTCTTTCCTTCCGACGTCTGCCGTATGATATCTTCCATGATATCTTTGCTCATGCTCCCCGGCACATAGCCGAAGACGTTGCCGTCCCTATCGATCATAAACGTCGTCGGAAACGCCGTGATGTAATACTTGTACATGAGCGACGCGTCCGTATCCATGACCGTCGGATAAGTATAGCCGTTCTCCTGGAGAAAAGCCTTGATCCCCTCCTCATCCTTTTCGTTGCCGTATCCTGGGAAGGCGACGCCCAGAATGACCGGCCCGGACTCGGGGTCCTGCATGCTCTCCTCGTACAGTTCCTGGATGTCCGGCATCTCCGCGCGGCACGGCGGGCACCATGTGGCCCAGAAGTTGAGGAAAACCACTCTTCCCTTGTATTCCGAGAGCGTGTGCTCCTTGCCATACTGGTCCTTCAATGTGAAATCCGGGGCTGGCGGGAGTGCGGCCGGCTCCTCCTGCGCCTCTCCTGCAGCAGAACTCTCTGTCTCATTCTTCTCGACCGAGTCCTCCTGCACTCCTCCTGCAACGGAACTCTCTGTCGTCGCTTCTTCTGCCGGTTCCTCCTGAGTCTGTTCCACAGCTGTCTCCGCCACCGAAGTCCCACCGGAGATCTGCGACAGATACCCTGTGACGCTGTTCATATGCCCCGTCACCATCATGATTCCCATGAGGATCATGAGAATGCCGGCGATCTTGCTCGTATACCTGAGCGCTCCCCTGTACTTCTTGAAGAAGCTGAGCAGAGATGCCGTAAAGATCCCCGTCAGGAGAAACGGCAGCGCGAAACCCAGCGTGTACACTCCCACCAGCACAAATCCCATCGCGCTGCTCTTTGCCGAGGCGGCCATGAGCAGCACCGCGGACAGCGTCGGCCCGACGCACGGCGTCCACGCGAAGCTGAACACGAATCCCATGATCAGGGCCGTCAGCGGCGAGACCGCCATCTTGTCGAACCGCACCGGGAGCCTTCTCTCCTTCATCAGCGCGGATGACGTGCCGAGGATCCCGGTCTGGTACAGTCCGAACAGGATCACGATGATCCCGCCGATCCTTGCAAACAGGATCCGGTTTCCGCTGAAAAATCTTCCGACCGCCCTCATGCCAAGTCCCAGCAGGAAGAATGAGAAACCTATCCCGATTACGAAGAACAAGGTGTTCAGCAAAACCTTTTTCCTGTCGAAGACGCGCTCTCCGCCCTGGTCCGACGCGGAGGCGCCGCCGGACAGATATCCGATATAAAGCGGAAGCAGCGGCAGGACGCAGGGCGAAAAGAAGCTTAGGAATCCCTGCAGTAATACCGTAATGACCGAAATGCTGTCTGTTATCGTCAGTCCCATAAATCCTCTCAATCGCCCCGGTCCCGAAAACCGTCCTTACTGTGCAATGCTCTCGATGAACGCGACGACAGTAATCCCCTTGGTATGATTTGTTATTCTTAACATACCAAGGGGTTTTCTTCTTGTCACTATTAGCTTGATTTTGGACAAAAGCCTTTTTCTGATGCTCTTGCTTTTAGAATCCCACGTTCGGATTCTTCAACTCTTTTCGCTCCTTTTATTTCGTCTCAAATGAAGGACGCCATGCGGCAAAGCCGTCCAGCTGTTCGTCCGTCCTGTGATAATAGCGCTCTCCCTTATCCAGCTTTGCGATCTCCTCCATTTCTTCCTCTGTCAGCCGGAAGTCCAGGATGTCCAGATTGTCCCTGATATGATTGACGTTCTTGCTGCCGGGGATCACAACAAATCCCATCTGGGTATGCCAGCGCAGGATGACCTGCGCGGGAGATTTTCCGTACTTCTTTCCAAGCTCTGCAAATACAGGCTCATTCAGAAGGGATTTGTCGCCGTGTCCCAGCGGGTACCAACTCATCAGTCTGATGCCATACTTGTCAAGCGTCTTGCGCAGTTCCTTCTGTGTGAAGTAAGGATGTGCCTCTACCTGAATAAACTGGGGAACGATCTCCCATTTGGTCTCAAGTTCCTCGATGTACTTTCCTTCAAAGTTGGAGATGCCGATGCTCTTCGCCTTGCCTTCCTTATAGGCCTTTTCCAGCTGGCGGTATCCAGCAAGCCAGTTTCCTGCCGGCTGATGAATATAAAGGAGATCAACATACCCTACGCCAAGGCGTTCCAGTGTCTCGTCAACTGCATTCTCATTTTCATACTCGCTGGGCCAGAGCTTTGTAGAAACAAATACGTCCTCCCGCTTCAGGCCGCTGTCCTTGATCCCTCTTCCGCAGGCCCTCTCATTTACATAGGCATTGGCGGTATCCACCAGGGAATACCCCATCTTCAGTGCTTCTCTGACACTGTTCTCTGCTTCTGCCGGAGAAAGCATAAAGGTTCCGATCCCGATCACCGGGCACTCCAGGTTATTGTTCAGAATGATGTTTTCCATTTGCGAACCAGCCTCCTTTTTCATCTTGCGTTTTCTCGTATCCTATTCTCTTTTAACGGTTGACTGTGATCCAGGCACCGTCCCGCTTCTCATAATGGTGTGTCCCCTTTATGCGGTAGGTCCCTCTTGCACCATAGGCATTGGCATTGTTTTGCTGCCACAGGCACTGACAGACAGTACGAGGCACATTATTATGGTGAACAGGATTGTAATTTTCATGACTCTGCCTCATCCAGCTGCCGGATGACTTTTGCAGGATTTCCTCCGACGACCGTATTCGCCGGCACGTCCTTTGTGACGACTGCCCCGCCAGCGATCACAGCATTATCTCCCACATGAACTCCCGGCATGATGTTAACGCCTGCTCCGATCCATACGTTGTTCCCGATGACGACCTCCTTGCATTTGAGAACATACCGGTTCGTAAGATCGTGATTGTCCGTCACAATGGTCACATGAGGGCCGATCTGGACATTGTCCCCGAATTCGATCCCGCCGATGGACATAGCGGTGAAATTGTGATTGATGAAGACATGCTTCCCGAAAGTGATCTGTTTCGGAAAGTCGATCTGTGTCGGCGTGAAGATACCGAGTCCTTCCGGAACATCTCCGTCAAATAACTCGCTGAAAGCCTGACTCCATTCCTCAGACTGCGGCTCCGCATGATTCAGATGGAAAAGTGCCTTATCCGCTCGGTGCAGTTCTGCAATGACCGGACGGTATTCAGCAGACATCATATCGACGGGTTCTCCGCCCTTCAGCTTTTCAAATATGTTCATGAGACTCCTTCATCCCGCCTGGGGGAATCACTCTTCTGTTCTTATATGTCTCATTGTAATTGGGCACCGATTGCTTCGGAAGTGCGGATATGTTATTACGGCACAAAGTTTATACTTATCGCAGGTAGCCTTCCATGAATAATCACAAATCGAAAGCCTTTATAAAAAACAGAAGCTTTCGGAAATTATGATCCATTTCTATGAAGATGCTATTCAGAAGGTCAGGCTTCTTACGAAAACAACATCCTTGCCAGTATTGATTTAAATGCACACATGTGCAGTAAAATATAGACGAGATACAGCAGAAAGCCCAAGCCGAAGCCTTCCATAATGAGTTTGATGGCAAGCATACATCATCCTCCCTTTTTACGCTTTCACCCAATCTATGATTTCCTTTTCCGACTCGGCAAAATATCCCAGATTCTCTTTCCGGTATTTCCCAAAGGTCTTGTACATCAACCCGATCAAGGGGATCATCCGATACAGTCTCTTTTCTCTCTCCCGATTCGGCATGAGGCCGCTCAGGTGGCTGCCGTGGGGGAAGATCACGACCTTGACATCTTTCTGATAGCCACTATCCTTCAGCTGACGTTCGATCTCTCTGACGGAGAGCTCCGCAGGCCAGGCTTCATCCTCCTGTCCGGCAATCAGCAGTACTCTTGCTCCGGTCTTTTCCACCTCCAGCTTTGCTTTCTGCACTGCCGCATCGTTCTGATAGGCATTATAATAGGCGACCCACATGCCCGTGACCTTGTGCGGGGCTGCCGGATGCTTCTGATATTTACCGGCTTTTACAGTAGAAAAATCCGCCTTGACGAAAGGAATATCCTCTCCGTGCCAGGTCGCCACGCTGTGCCCCGTCATCGATTTCTTGTCCTTAAGCGTTCCTTCAAAAGGCACGTGAGTAGGCGACACCATGATCAGGTTTTCCATCCCGCCGATATACTGTGCAACAAGCACCGCAAAAATGGAGCCCATGGATTGTCCGTATACGCTGATATGCTCTATATGCTTTTTGCTCCTGAGATAGCTGACAGCAGGAAGAAACATATCCAGCGGGATTTGATTTGGAGCATCCGGTATTCCGTCAGCTCCGAACAGGGACACGGCCAGACCCATAATTCCATAATCAGCAAATCGTTCAGCGAATTTAATACCGGGCAAAAGGCTCTGTTCCCCGCCCATGATAACGATGACCGCCCTGTCGCTGCCTGCATCCGGTTCGGCCAGATGCCCCACAAAACCATGTTGGTGAAAGTTGAAATCTTCGTGTTTCATGATCATTAATCCGTTTCAGTAGTTCTATCTGTTTATTCTTTCTTAACTGCCTGTATTCCTCCAAGGAACATAACGATCCATCCAAAGCTCTCAAATCCAGAAGAAAGACCGTTGAAGGGCAGCGGCAGAATGCATTCCGGGTTTTCTTTGCCAGATTCGTAGATACTCATATTCCCAAGTATCCTTTTCCCCTGCTTGTGCGCTGTAATCACTGCAAAAACGCCATCGCCTTTATAGTAAACTCCTCCGGGTGCATCATCATGAATTCGCCGTGCATCATATTGGGGATTTTGACGATCTCGATCTGAGGGAGGTACCGCATAGTCCATTTCAAATCCCGAACTCAGGAGCGCCATTCATCCGTGCCGACCCAGAACTGAATCCGTGTATGGAGCGTCGGCGGTGTCTTCGGGACGGCGTAGTTATTGGCAGACCAAAAGATATTCCAGAGCGTCTTGTTGCTGTAACCTCTGTTAAAATGACTGTTATTAACATATCGTCTCCTTCTATCCAAGTAGCGTTAGCATTTACTAACTCATACCTAAAAAAATACCGCGCACTCGGTTCAAAATAATCGCCGGGCCATTATTCCAAATTGTCTACATGTTCCACGTTTTGATTTCAGTTTTGATATCGTATCTGCTGTTCTTTGATCATCGGATACCGAATC
>CAMNGN010000132.1 GCA_946538475.1 uncultured Blautia sp. | reverse complement strand
ATTATTCCTATTTGATCTTTACCGAAACGATATCGCTGTACTTACTGTATGACTTACTGTTCTTCGCTTCGGTATTAAACGCATACGCGCGGATGCGAAGGTAACAGGTCTTTCCGCTCTTCAGACTCTTGATCGTCCGCGACAGATTATTCTTCCCGCTCACCGTCACCTTTGCAAAAGTCCCGGTCATCCCGAGCAGATCTGCATTACTGTAAGCGTACTGGACCTCGTACCCGTCCGCATGATTCGTGCCCTGCGCGACTGCCCACTTAAGGCTGACCGCTCCTGCGGCGCTGCTCTTATATGAAGTAAACTTCATCTTGGCAACTCTTCTCACAACGGCTTCATCGCATGCGTCTCCGACATAGCTTCCGTTGACCGGTCTCACATAATATCTGAATGTCTTTCCCCAGTTTCCGGTCTTCACAGCCGTATCAAAGCACTGAACCGTATTGCCGTTCTTGATCAGTGCAAACATTTTAGCACCTTCTCCCGGACGTTTCCGGAATACTTTATAACCTGTTGCTCCGTTAACCTTATTCCACCTTACATCTATTCCATTATCGGAATTATAAAGTGCGGTGATCTTCGACTTATTCAGCACGATCTTGTACTGCAGCTTAACCGTGCCGTAAGCGTAAGCGCCTTTCAGCCTGACCGTGACGGTATAGGTGCCGGGGTTTTTGGAGGACGAAGGATATGTGACCGTGTAATACTTTTTGGCGATATCGTTGCCGCCCACGGTTTTCAGTATCACTTCGGGTCTTTGATCTTTCCCGTTATACGTGAACACAGTCTTGCTCAGCTTTCTTGTGACCGGATGATAGAACGTGACATTTTTCTGCGTTCCGTCGGCATATCCGCGGATAGCCTTGCCATCCTTCTCAAAACTCATCTTGGAGAGTATCCGGTCGCCATAGGCATTTCTGTTTCCCTGTTCCCAGGGCGTCCAGATGATGTCTCCGCCGTATGCCTTCCTCTTTTCTTCTGTCCAGGTAGAATTGTTCTTCGGATAGAACGCAAACCCCTTCACATTCGTAAACACTTTTGTATAGGAAAGACTGAGATTCGGATTTAACGGACACTCTGTCATATTTACCATCCACGAGTTTTTCTGCACCTTCGTGACCGAAGGAGCATCTCCGAAGAAACAGATCGTCTCAAGGCCGGAATCATCAAATGCACCGGCGCCGATCCGTTTCAGGCTGTACGGCATATCGATCTTCTTCAGAGCCTTACAGTTATAAAAAGAACTGTACTCTATATCTGTAACACCGCTCATCGGCATAGAGACTGAAGAGAGTGACGTACAACTGTTGAACATATTTGGTGTGATAACGGAAATACCGGGATTAAAAGATACTTCAGTCAATGAAGTATTGCCTGCGAACATGGCTGACTGAAGTTCAACCGTATCACTGACCGGGAATTTGATATAATTAAGCGATCTGCATCCGGCAAACGCAAAAGATCCCACACGCTCCATTCCGGAGTTTAACACAGCCTGTGTCAGCTTAGTGCCGCCAAATGCCCAGGGATCGATCCTTCTGAGATGCGGAGGCAGTGTTATGCTGCTGAGAGAAGAACAGTTTACAAAGCAGTAGGGTCCGATCACTTCGATATTATCCGGTATGGAAACCGAAGTAAGGCTTGAACAGTTACTGAACATACTGTACGGAAGCTCTTTATTGCTGCCGGCTTTGATCGTTACAGTCTTCAGGGATGTACAAAACGAAAACTGCGCACCATGAACAAGCTGAATATTTCCGGGAATCGTTATGCTTTTCAGTGATGTGCATCCATAAAAGCACTGTCCTTCCATTTTGGTCACCGAGTTGGGGATCGTCACATTATCAAGAAGCGCACATCTGTTAAACGCGGCGGGGCCTATCGACTCTACAGTACTTGCGATAGTAACTTTTGTCAGGTTTTCATGGTTCAAAAAGGCTCCCAGACCGATCCTCGTCACTCCGGATTTGATCTCAACCTCTTTTATCGAACTACGGTCATCGTACCACGGCGGGGTATTTGTACCTGCTCCGTCGTAATAACTGTAATTATACATTTCTCCTGTACCGGAAATGGTAAGTTTGCCTGCGCTGAGTGACCAATTAACGGTGGAGCCGCACTTTCCGCCGGCACCGACCGCCTCGGGGTCTTCAAGCTCATCGGCATCGGTCAGAAGTTCCTCCTCTTCATTCCCGGTTTCTTCTGCCTCTTCCTCATCTTCCGTCAATTCGTCCTGCGGCAGCAGTTCCTCCTCCAAAGAGATCACACCGTCATCCGGCAGAAGTTCATCTTCGGAGAGTTCGGTCTCGTAAGAAGCAGCCTCGTCCGCAAAAAGATCTTCAGAGATCGCCTCTTCCTCTTCGAAGGTTTCGGGAACAACAGCAGACTCGTCCTGAATATCGATGCTCCCTCCACTTTCGACTGTCTCAGCAGCTGTATCGGGAGCCTGTACAGTCTCTCCCAAAACTTCTCCTGCTGTTTCGGTTTCTGCAGCGATATCTCCGGGAACTGTTTCAACAGATTCCGATACAGCTGCCGGGTCGATCGAGGGCAAGGTATACTCATCCTCCGCAAGCTCCGCGCTGCTTTCAGCCGGTGCACTCTCCGCCGGGTCGACAAGCTCAGCCCCTGCAAATGAGCTGAACACAAGGCTGAGCACAAGGATCCGGGCTGCAGCCCACCTGACATTTTGCTTCTTCATGTTTCGGGTCATCTCCTTTCCAAAAACTTTGGTCGTCACGCGGTTACATTTTGGTCTGCCGCTCAGAAGCTTTCTGACGCGGGTGTATCTATATCATTATTATATGGAATATTGCGGTATCAAGTCAACCTTCACAGGCATCCAAAACCGGCAAATGTATTGAACCTTTCCCCAAAATCTCACATATCCGCCAGATTCTTCTTCAGCTCCAGCATCTTATCACGCAGCTCCGCAGCCTGCTCAAAGTTAAGGTCCGCGGCAGCCGCCCGCATCTGCTTCTCCACATCGCGGATCAGCTTCTCCAGTTCCTTCTTGTCCATGGACTCGGGATCCTTCTCAAGCCGCGCCTCGGTCTCGGCCACTGCCTTCGATACCGCAATAAGATCCCTGACCGCCTTCCTGATCGTGGTTGGAGTGATATTATGCTCCTTGTTGTACTCCTGCTGCAGCTCCCGCCTTCGGTTTGTCTCATCGATGGCCTTCTGCATGGACTCGGTCATCATGTCCGCGTACATGACCACATGCCCCTCGCTGTTTCGGGCAGCACGGCCGATCGTCTGAATGAGCGAAGTCTCCGAACGAAGGAACCCTTCCTTGTCCGCATCCAATATCGCAACCAAAGAAATTTCAGGAATATCAAGTCCCTCTCTCAAAAGATTGATACCCACAAGCACATCAAAAACATCCAGACGCATGTCCCGGATGATCTCGGCCCGCTCCAGGGTATCGATATCGGAGTGCAGATAACGCACCCGTATACCCACGTCCTTCAGATACTGCGTGAGGTCCTCCGCCATCCGCTTGGTGAGCGTGGTGACGAGCACCTTGTTCTTCTTCTCCGTCTCCTTGTTGATCTCCCCGATCAGATCGTCGATCTGCCCGGTGACGGGCCGCACATCCACCTTCGGGTCCAGCAGCCCCGTCGGCCTGATGATCTGCTCCGCCCTCAGCAGCTCATTCTGCTCCTCGTACTCCCCCGGGGTCGCCGAGACAAACATCACCTGGTCGATCTTCTGCTCGAACTCCTCGAAAGAAAGCGGCCGGTTGTCCAGCGCCGACGGCAGGCGGAAACCATAATCGACGAGCGTCCGTTTACGGCTCAGGTTTCCGGAATACATGGCGCCGACCTGAGGAATAGTCTTATGTGACTCATCAATAATAAGAAGAAAATCATCGCCAAAGTAATCCATGAGCGTATACGGCGGCTCTCCGGGCTGAAGCCCCGACAGATACCTGGTATAATTCTCGATCCCCGAACAAAAGCCGGTCTCCTTCAGCATCTCAATGTCAAAGTTGGTCCGCTCGGCGATACGCTGCGCCTCCAGAAGCTTATCCTCGCCCTTAAAATAATCGACCTGCTGTTTCAGCTCCTCGGTGATCTCCTCCGCCGCCTTCCTGATCTGCTCGGCAGGCACCACATAATGCGAAGCCGGGAAAATACCGGCGTGCATACACACCTTCTTCACCTGCCCCGTCAGCACATCGATCTCGGTGATCCGGTCGATCTCATCCCCAAAGAACTCCACACGGATCGCATCCTCCGAATAGTTGGCCGGAAAAATATCCAGCACATCCCCATGCACACGGAAGGTGCCGCGGTGAAAGTCCATCTCGTTTCTGGTATACTGGATATCGATGAGCTCCCTGATCACCTGATCGCGGTCCTTCTCCATGCCCGGCCTGAGCGAGATCATCATCTCCTGAAAGTCCTTGGGCGAACCGATGCCGTAAATACAGGAGACCGAAGACACGATGATCACATCGCGCCGCTCGGAAAGAGCCGCCGTGGCGGACAGCCTGAGCTTATCGATCTCATCATTGATAGAAGAATCCTTCGCAATATATGTATCGGTAGAAGGCACATAGGCCTCGGGCTGATAATAATCATAATAAGAAACAAAATACTCCACCGCGTTCTCGGGAAAAAACTCTTTGAACTCCCCGTAAAGCTGCGCAGCCAGCGTCTTATTGTGGGCCAGAACAAGAGTCGGCTTATTTAACGCCTGAATGACATTCGCCATCGTAAAAGTTTTTCCGGAGCCCGTCACGCCCAGGAGCGTCTGACACTGGTTCCCTTCACGAAAGCCCTGTACCAGCTTTTCGATCGCCTGAGGCTGGTCGCCGGTAGGCTGATATTCGGAATGCAGTCTGAATGCGTCCATCTGTGTCCTTTCTTTCCAATTCACCCGGCAGAATGCCCGATGGATATTTATATGATGAAAACGGCTGCAAATACATTGACAGGTATTTGCAGCCGATTAACAATCAACAGTATCTGAATAATATTAAAGCTGAGAAGTACAGTGACCGCATCTTGTAGCGTCCACAGGGATCTCGCTCTTGCAATACGGGCAGACCTTGGTGGTCGGAGCCGCCGGAGCTTCCGGTTTTTTGACCTTGGCCGCTGCAGTATTGAACGCCTTAAGGATGAAGAACAGAACCAGTGCAGTGATCAGGAAGTTGATGATCGCTGTGATGAAGTTGCCGTATGCAAGGACCGGTGCTGCCTCACCGCTGCCAAGTTTTACAGTCAGATTGGAAAAATCTGTGCCGCCGAAGATACCAAGGAGCGGAGTGATGATATCTTCGTTGAGTGAGGTAACGATGGCCGTGAACGCACCGCCGATGATAACACCGACTGCCAGGTCCATAACATTGCCTCTCATGATGAATTCTTTAAATTCTTTCACAAGACCCAT
>CAMNGN010000131.1 GCA_946538475.1 uncultured Blautia sp. | reverse complement strand
TTGCTCACAAGAAAGGTGTCGGTTCCACAAAGAACGGACGTGATTCCGAGTCAAAAAGACTTGGCGCCAAGAGAGCTGACGGCCAGTTTGCAAAAGCAGGCAACATTATTTACAGACAGCGCGGAACCAGGATCCATCCGGGTGAAAACGTTGGCTGCGGAAACGACTACACACTGTTCGCTCTTAAAGACGGCGTAGTTCGTTATACCAGAAAAGGCCGCGACAAAAAGATCGTATCGGTCATCGCTGCCGAAGCTGAATAATTTGACAATCGGCCACCGGAGGTCGCCGATTCTCATGAGCAAGTAGCAAAGCGGATTGCGAATATCCGATTTCTTCAAAGGCTTCAAATCTTCATGGTTTGAAGCCTTTTACTTTAACACAAAATAAGGAGGTGACGACAAATGTTTGCGGACAGAGCAAAAATCATCATCCGCTCCGGCAAAGGCGGCGACGGCCATGTCAGTTTCCGCCGCGAAAAATACGTACCCGACGGCGGCCCCGACGGAGGTGACGGCGGAAAAGGCGGAGATGTGATCTTCGAAGTCGACAAAGGACAAAACACCCTCGGAGAATACAGACACAGACGCAAATACAAAGCAGAAGACGGAAGCGAAGGCGGAAAACGCCGTATGCACGGCTCCGACGGTGCAGACATCGTCCTCAAAGTACCCGAAGGCACTGTCGTTATGGATGCCGAGACCCGCAAAGTGATCGCTGACCTCTCCGGGGACAACACACGGCAGGTGGTGCTTCGCGGAGGGCGCGGTGGCAAAGGCAACATGCACTATGCCACCCCGACCATGCAGGTTCCCAAATACGCGCAGCCCGGCAAACCGGCCCTGGAACTCGAGGTCCTTCTCGAACTCAAAGTGATCGCCGATGTAGGACTTGTAGGATTCCCGAATGTAGGTAAATCCACATTCCTCTCCAGAGTCACAAACGCGACGCCGAAGATAGCCAACTATCACTTTACCACATTGAGCCCCAACCTCGGAGTAGTAGATACCGAGAACGGCGGATTTGTCATTGCAGACATTCCCGGACTTATTGAAGGTGCTTCAGAAGGAGCCGGCCTTGGTCATGAGTTCCTGCGCCATATCGAAAGAACACGGGTAATGATCCACATTCTGGACGCAGCGTCGACGGAAGGCCGCGATCCGGTGGATGATTTTTACAAGATCAACAAAGAGCTTGAGGCCTACAATGCCGATATCGCATCCCGCCCGCAGGTGATCGCCGCCAACAAGATCGACTGCATCTTCGGTGATGACGATCCGATTAAACGTTTGAAAGACGAATTTGAGCCTAAAGGAATACGTGTTTTCCCAATCTCGGCAGTCACCGGGCAGGGAATCCGTGAACTTTTGTTCGCAGTGAAAGAAATACTTGATGAAACCGGCCGTGAGATGGTAGTATTTAAGCAGGAGTTCTTCCCCGAAGATATCCTTATCCGCGAGGAACTTCCGTTCACCGTAGAAAGACTGCCGGAGGATCCTCACATTTTTGTGACCGAGGGTCCGAAGATCGAAAAGATGCTCGGCTACACCAACCTCGATTCCGAAAAAGGATTTGCCTTCTTCCAGAAATTCCTCAAAGAAGGCGGTATTCTGGAAGCCCTTGAAGCGGCAGGAATTCAGGACGGCGACACCGTAAGAATGTACGGATTTGATTTTGACTATTATAAATAATTGTTGGAGGCATAGATGACAAGCAAACAAAGAGCTTATTTGAAAAGTCTTGCCATGACCATGGACCCGATCCTGCAGATCGGAAAAGGTTCTCTCACACCTGAATACATCGCATCGGTGCGGGAGGCTCTGGAAGCAAGAGAACTGATCAAGATCAGTGTTCTGCAGAACTGCCTTGACGACCCCGGGGAAATGGCGCAGGTCATGGCAGAAAGAACACATTCGCAGGTGGTTCAGGTCATCGGACGAAAGATCGTTCTCTACAAAGAAGGCAAAGACGACAAGAAGAAAATCATTCTTCCTTAACAATATCAGTGTGAGGGGATACTTATGGAAAAGCGGCGCAAAGTAGGCATAATGGGCGGAACATTCGACCCCATACATCTGGGACATCTCATCCTCGGAGAAAAAGCCTATGAACAGCTGGGCCTGGACACGGTTCTGTTTATGCCCAGCGGCAATCCTCCTCACAAAAAGCACCGTGAGGGCAGAGCATCCGACGAGGACCGATCGGAGATGGTAAGACTGGCTGTCTGTGACAACCCTCATTTCGAGCTTTCGCTTATGGAGATGCACGAAGAAGGGTACACCTACACGTTTCATACGCTCGAGACTCTGCGCCATGAGAATCCCGACACGGACTACTATTTTATCATCGGGGCAGATTCGCTGTATTCTTTCGACACATGGAGAGAACCGCAGCGTATATGTGACGCCTGCACACTTGTCGTAGCGGCCAGAAACCATGTCCCCGATGATGAGCTTGATACGGCCATTCAGGCAACAGCAGCATTTTATCATGCGGATATCATAAGACTCGACACCATGAACATTGACATTTCCAGCCACATTATCCGCGAATGGGCAGCCGATTCGAAAAGCCTTAAATATTATGTGACAGATCCTGTGATGGATTATATCATTAAGCACGGTCTATACCAAAAACCGGAGATCGGAGATGAGGACATATGTCAAACTACGACCTGATAAAAATGCAGAAAAAGCTGGTCAAGTACCTGGATGAAGACAGGTACCACCACACCATGGGAGTCATGTACTCGGCAGCGGCTCTGGCGATGGTCCACGACTATGATCTGGAGGATGCCCAGGTGGCAGGCCTTCTGCACGACTGCGCCAAATGCATCCCGAACAAGAAAAAGATCAAGCTTTGCGAGCAGCGCCACGTGGAGATAACGGATTTTGAAAAAGAACATCCGTTTTTGATCCACGCCAAGCTGGGGGCATATATCGCGGAAAAGAAGTACGGGGTGACAGATGCCGAGATCCTCAGTTCCATCACCTATCACACGACCGGGCGGCCGCAGATGAGCGTGTTGGAAAAGATCATATATATCGCCGATTATATCGAGCCGATGCGCGATAAAGCCCCGAATCTTGCCCGTATCCGCCGTCTGGCTTTTCAGGATCTTGATGAATGCATGTATGAAATTCTGAGGGATACGCTGGAATATCTGGACGAAAATCCAAAGGATGTCGACGATACGACCCGTAAGGCATATGACTATTATAAAGAACTGCACTTAAAACGGCATGAAGCCGGAGAAATCTGAACAACCAAATAGTATGAGGAGGTGACTGTTATTGGAAAAAGAACTTAAAATGGCAAAACTGGCGTACAAAGCGCTGGACGAAAAGCAGGGCAGAGATATCAAGGTGATCGATATCCGCGAAGTATCCGTGATCGCCGACTATTTCATCATCGCAAGCGCCACAAACGAAAATCAGGTGCAGGCAATGATGGAGAATGTGGATGAAACACTGGGAAGGGCAGGCTTCGAACCGAAGCAGGTCGAAGGCAACAAGAATTCTTCCTGGGTGCTGATGGATTACGGCGATGTGATCATTCATATCTTTGATGAAGAGAATCGTCTGTTCTACGATCTGGAGAGGATCTGGAGAGATGGGAAGACGGTAGAGATCGATTACGACGATCTTGGGTGAAACAGGGGGAGAACACAGGGGGACGGTCCTTTTGTGTTCGGCACACATGCAACAAGATATTGGCTCATGTATGACCGAACACAAAAGGACCGTCCCCCTGTGTTCTCCCCCTGTTTCACTGTCCCAAAAACCGAAACACCCCGATTACCTTCCCCAGAATCCGAAGCTCCCCATGCACGAGTATCGGATCCATGGTATCATTCTCGGGCTGCAGCCGAAAATACCCGTTCTCTTTATAAAACGTCTTTACGGTAGCCGAATCATCGACCAGCGCCACGACCATCTCACCGTTCCTTGCCGTCTGCTGCTGCCGCACCAGAATAAGGTCACCGTCCAATATTCCGGCGTTGATCATGCTCTCGCCTTTGACTCTGAGCATGAAGGTCTGTTCGTTCGGCATAAACTCGGATGGTATCGGAAAATAATTTTCAATATTCTCGACCGCGAGAAGCGGCTGTCCTGCTGCCACGGAACCTACCATGGGCACATTGACGACCTCACGGCGTGAGAGATTAAACATATCGTCAACGATCTCGATCGCTCTGGAGTGAGCGGCATCACGGCGGATGAACCCGTTCTTTTCCAGAGTCTCAAGATGAGCATGCACCGAAGATGTGGACTTTAAATTGACCGCATCACAAATCTGCCTGACCGAAGGCGGAAACCCCCTGTTGAGAATTTCACTCTTGATATAATCCAAAATCTCCTGCTGTTTGGCAGTGATTCTCTGCTTTGCCATTTCGAACTCCTTTCTGCATAGAAGTCTTCTCATTCGCTAAAAGTATAGCATGATTCAGGGAAAAAAGCAAACAAATATTCGATTCTCAAGTGTTGTTAAAAGCAATAATAGCTTGCCATAAGTATCCCAAAATGTTATTATATAATTTGAATTTCTTGTTAGTTTACATAAAAGGAGGCAATTATTGGCAGGCAATAATCCGGTATACAGGCTGTGGATACGGCTGACCGAAAGCATCCGAAAAGTATTCGGACGCAACATCGCCACCATCGTTTTCAGCCTGCTGCTGCTTTATATGGCCGTAAGCGCCGTTTTTTATATGACCACCAGCCACATCGAATCCTACGAAGTCATCGCGGGTCCCCTCTCGATGAATGAGACTTACACCGGTCTCGTACTTCGCGAAGAAACCGTGATGAAAGCAGAATCGGGCGGCTATGTCAACTATTACGCGCGTGAAGGCGACAAAATCAACGCGAACGGAGCCGTATACGGACTCAGTTCCACCAAGACCCCGGAGGCAGAAAACAGACTGAGCCATGAAGACCTGGCTAAGATACGAGACGAAATGCAAAGCTTTTCCAAAAGCTTCACTCCGGGAAAATTCAACAGTACATACAATTTCAAATACCTTCTGGAAGGCAGTATCCTTCAATACGCGGGAGTCACCGGCAAGACGACCACACCGACGGCTTTTACGGTGGAGGACATGAAAGAAGAGGGCTTCAGCCTGGAAAACTATACCGAAACAGACAGCGTGACCTACGGAAACCAGACCATCAGCAAAGCGCAGACGGACGGTATAATCATCTATGCAAAAGACGGATACGAGGGAAGGTCGATAGACAATATCACCGCAGAAGATTTTGACCGGAATTCCTATCATAAGACCGACCTGAAAACGAAGGATCCGGTAAACACCGGCGACGACATATATACCATCATCACAGATGAAAGATGGAGCCTTCTGATCCCTCTCACCGACAAACAGGCCGTTAAACTTGCCGACCGGACAACGATCCGTGTCAAGTTCCTGAAGGACGATATGGCGCAGACAGGCGATTTT
>CAMNGN010000130.1 GCA_946538475.1 uncultured Blautia sp. | reverse complement strand
GTAGAAAAAGTAAACGGAGAAAAGATCAACACTATTTCCCCGCTGTGTGAAGCTGCTGTAGAAAAAGACCGTCAGTGCTTCACCGCTCTGATGAAATTCATCCGTGAGATCGACGAGCAGGAAAGCACCGTCATCACGATCCAGGTAGAAAACGAGATCGGCCTTCTGGGAACCGACCGCGACTACAGCGCCAAGGGTAACGAATGCTTCAACGCGCAGGTTCCGGATAAGATTGCAGAGATCACCGGAAAAGTGGGAACATGGCAGGAAGTTTACGGCGATGATGCCGGCGAGAACTTTATGGCATGGTGCTTTGCTTCCGCAGTCGAGACGATCGCATCTTCGGGAAGAAACGAGTATCCGCTTCCCTGCTATGCCAACGCATGGCTTAAACAGCACCCGTGGTTCCCGGGCTCCTATCCGTCCGGCGGCCCGGTGGTAGGCGTGCATCCGGTGTGGAGAGCTGCGGCTCCTTCTCTGTTCGCGTTCGGACCGGACATCTACGTGCCGTACTGCGCAGATATCTTTGACGAGTATGCATATGAAGGCAACGCGCTGTTCATCCCCGAGATCCGCAAGGATGCGGTAGCCTCCTCCTATGCACTGTACGCTTTCGGCGCGAAGAACGCGATCTGCTTCTCGCCCTTCGGTATCGAGGATCTTGCTCTGGATCCGTCCATGATGGATATGCCGCCCCGAGAAGTTATGGAAGCACTGAACATCGATCCTACAGCTTTTGACATCACCGGAAGCCGTGACTGCCTGGCAGCGACCTACGATCTTCTTACACAGATCGAGCCGCTCTACCTGGAATACCGCGGAACCGACCATCTGAAAGCCTGCGTGCGCCACGGCGAGTATGATTACAGTGCATTCCTCAAATTTGAGAAATACAACCTTTCTGTCAACTATGGCCCCAGGATGTCCGGCAAACCGCTCGGTGCAGCTTTTATCATCGAGCTGAGCGAGAACAAATTCCTCCTCATCGGCCTCAACTGCGGTATAGAATTCCGTCAGAAACCGGGCGTTGCCGGGACGATCGACGTGATCCGCAAGGAAGAAGGCAGGATCTGCGACGGCAAGTGGGTGCCGGGCAGAGTGCTGAACGGCGATGAGAGAATGTCGCTGAGATTTGGTGACATGCCGACGGCTGTCATGATTGAGGTTTATGACTATTGAATAACCTGGAAATATTGCATAATATCAGCGAGTACGCGCGGGACTTTCCCGCGCGCCTCGCGTACAAAAACGGGGACGCGTGCATGACATATGAGGAGCTGGACAGCTTCTCTGACGGCATCGCCCGTATGCTGCAGGAAATGTACCCCGATGATAAGACCCCTGTGGTGATCTTCGGACATAAGGACCCGCTGATGATCGCAAGCTTCATCGGCTGTGCGAAATCGGGAAGGGCATACTGTCCCGTGGACATCAGCATGCCGCAGGAGCGCATAACCGATATTGTAAGCTTAAGCGGCACAAAGATCGTGCTGCTTCCCGAAAAAAGCTACACCGGCGGTACAGATTTTCTGACGGATAAAGGCGCAGCCCTTGTCGATCGAAGCACAATAAAGAGGGCGGCGGAAAGTGTGGGCGAAAAACCGGACGCCGGAAAAAGCGTCTCGCCGGACGATATCTTCTATATTATATTCACTTCAGGCAGCACGGGTAAGCCAAAAGGCGTGCAGATTCCCTACCGATGTTTAAACAGTTTTGCGGCGTGGTCGTCAGAGCTGGGCAGCACTGCGGCGGAGAAGAGCGGTGCCCGATTCCTCAACCAGGCCCCGTTTTCGTTTGACCTTTCGGTGATGGACCTTTACACCTGCCTGGCCTGCGGCGGCACACTCTATCCGCTGGAAAAAGCGGTACAGAATTCTTACAGTGCACTCTTCGAACGATTGCATGAGGCGGACCCGGAGGTGTGGGTTTCGACACCGTCGTTCGCAGAGATCTGTCTGGCGGAGCCCGGATTCAACGGAGAAGAACTCCCGGGGCTTCGTATATTTTTGTTCTGCGGCGAAAGACTTACCAACACGACCGCGGGCAGGCTGATCGCGCGCTTTCCTCAGGCTAAGGTGATCAACACCTACGGTCCGACCGAATCCACGGTCGCTGTGACGGATGTAGTAGTCACCGAGGAGATGTGCGGCCGAACCGAGGCGCTTTCCGTGGGAAGGCCAAAGCCGGGGTGCCGCATTTACATTTGCAGCGAAGGCAGCGAAGTGCCCGAGGGCGAACCGGGCGAGATCGTCATCACGGGCGATACGCTTTCGACCGGATATTTTAAGAACGAAGAGCAGACGAAAAAGGCATTCCGCACCTTCCGGACGGAGGACGGCCGCGATATTCCGGCCTACTACACCGGCGATGAAGGATATATGCGGGACGGACTTCTTTATTTTAACGGCAGACTCGATCTGCAGATCAAGCTGCACGGTTACCGCATCGAGCTCGGTGATATCGAGAATAATCTGCTCAGAATTCCTTATGTAAGTGCGGCCTGCGTCGTTCCTAATATGAAAGAGGGCAGGGTGACGAGCCTTACCGCGGCGGTCTGTGCCGGGCAGACAGAAGGCAAGAACGACCGGGTACGGGCAAAAGAGCTGAAGGAAGCCCTGCGCGAGTTTCTTCCCGATTATATGGTACCCAAAAAAGTAGTATTTATGGACCGCCTTCCGATGACAGCAAACGGAAAGACGGACAGAAGAAAGGTGCGTGAGCTGTGCGGCTGATCATGCGCACGGCTTATGCATAGGAAATAGTAAATGATAACTTTGTTTGGCGATTTTTCGTTTTTTTTATTGCTTGCGCTGTTGCTTATCCCTGCTTTTGTGCTGGGATATCTGGAAAAGCCCCGGCGGTATTACATCCTTTTTGCGTCGATCGTGTTCGATGCCCTGGCGATCGGAGGCGATGCGCGGCACATTTTTTTCTTTGTCCTGTATATGGTCTGGGAGATCGTGCTGCTGAGGCTTTATGTTTCCGTGCGGCAAAAACGGGGAAGGGAAGGACATATTTATGCTGTCTTTCTTATTCTCTGCATCCTGCCGCTGGCTCTCTCGAAAATATCGGGATTCTTGCCGATCGGGCTGTTTCAGATCCTGGGAATCTCGTATCTGACATTCAAGGCAGCCCAGATCATCATCGAGACTTACGATGGACTGATCAAGGAGCTTTCGGTCCTTGACACTCTCAATTTTCTTCTTTTCTTCCCCTGCATTTCGAGCGGTCCCATCGACCGCAGCCGAAGATACGAGGAAGATCTGAAAGGGGCGATCCCGAGGGCTGAATATCTGGAGCTTGCCGGAGACGGGCTTTTTAAACTGATGCTCGGCCTTCTGTATAAAGTGGTCCTCGCTTCTCTCTGCTACAAAGGAGTGCAGCTTTTTGAGGAGAGCTTAGGCTTTTCCGCGCTTGTGGGCTACGCATATGCCTACGGCCTTTATATGTTCTTTGACTTTGCAGGGTATTCCCTGATGGCGGTCGGTGCGTCGCAGTTCTTTGGAATCAGGACGCCCGCTAACTTTGACAAACCGTTCCTGAGTAAGGACATAAAAGACTTTTGGGACCGGTGGCACATTTCGCTGTCACACTGGTTCCGCGATTTTTTGTTTTCGCGCTTTGTGATGCAGTCGATGAGGCACAAGTGGTTCGGCGACAGGCTGAAGACGGCCTGCGCGGGATTCATCGTCGATATGTTCGTGATGGGAATCTGGCACGGTATCACACCGTACTACATTCTGTACGGTCTGTATCACGGCGTGCTGCTGGCGCTCACCGAGGTCTGGCAGAAAAAATCGAAGTTTTATAAAAAACACAAAAAAGACAAGTGGTACCGCGTCCTCAGTTGGGCGCTGACCATGCAGCTGGTGATGTTCGGCTTCCTGTTATTCTCGGGAAAGCTGTTTATGTGAAAGGAGCTATTTTATTATGAAAGAAAAAATTCTGGATCTGCTTGCGGAGATCTGCGAGGATGATGTGGTGAAAGAAGACCTGACGATCGACCTTTTTGAGGAAGAGCTGCTGGATTCTCTGGCCGTTGCCCAGCTTCTTATGGAAGCCGAGGATCGTCTGGGCGTTGTGGTTCCGCTGACCGGCATCGAGCGTGAGGACATCAGTACACCCGAAAAGATCATTGCACTTATTGAACAGAAGGCTTCGGAAGCATGACAAAGATCAAAGCTTTTTTTGCGGCGCTGGTGCTTGTTTTCTGCATCGCGCTTTCAATGCATTTTTATGCTGACGCCAAAAGCGAGGCGGACAGTCCTTCGTACTACAGCTGGACCAGCGAGGTCAAGTACAAGGACAGCAATGCCATGAAGAGCAGGCTGGACGAGGATACCATTCCGGTGCTCGGTTCTTCGGAGCTTCAGCATCAGAAGAAGACGCCGTACCATCCGTCAAACGTGTTTGCGGGACAGCAGACAAAGCTGATGCTGATCGGGGCGGGGTATTATCAGAGCCTCTTTCATGCCACGCTGGTTGCGGCGTTGGATGACAGTATGGAAAACCGGAAGGTAGTGCTGATCGTCGCTCCGCAGTGGTTCAGAAAGAGCGGGGTAAAGCCGGAGGCTTATGCTTCGCGGTTTTCTGAGCAGAATTATATCGAGATGCTCAAAAATCCGAGGCTGTCCGAGGAGACGAAGGAGTATATCGTTAAGAGGACCCATAAGCTTCTGAAGGTGGACCCAAAGGGGCTTGAGAGGGTGAAAAAGTTCGAGAAATACTTCACTGCCGGAAAAGGCAACGAGGAGGATATCGATCTTGCGACGGATTGGTACCTGAAGTTTATGCAGGAGAAGGAGAAGACCAATGTTGCGCTCCGGCTTACTGCGTACGAAATCCTGGACAAGCCTGATGAGAAGCAGGAGGAGTCCTTTCTGACTGCTGCGGGGGACATCGATTTTGATGCGCTCCGCGCGGCTGCCGCAAAGGATGGCGAGGAAGCTTGCGGTGGAAATCCGTTTTTTGTGAAGAAAAGCTACTATGATAATTATATCGTGAAAGTCATGGACGAGGTGAAGGACGAGGGGATCAGGACCGGGTACAGTGTCTCGCCGGAGTTTGACGATTTTGAGTGCTTTTTGAAGGTGTGCACGGAGCTTGGCGTCGAGCCGCTTATCGTGATTTCGCCGGTCAACGGGTACTGGTACGACTGGATCGGGTTCCCGGCGGATGCAAGGGAAGAGTATTACAGTCAGGTGCGTGATCTGACGGAGAAGTACGGTGCGAAGATGGCCGATTTTTCGGACAGGGAGTACGAGGAGTATTTTATGGAAGATACCGTGCATGTCGGATGGAAAGGCTGGGTGGATGTCTGTGAGGAAATCTACAGATTTGCAAATGAGTGAGGCTGCCGCAGGGGCAGGGCCGGAGGCAAAGAAGGAGCATCCTTTTGTCAAATGGCTTGTGATATTTTTTGTTATCATACTTGCGCTTTATCTTTATTTTGTGCTGGCCGATCTTTCGACGGCGCCGCAGTATGTGTATAGTCAGTT
>CAMNGN010000129.1 GCA_946538475.1 uncultured Blautia sp. | reverse complement strand
GAACACAAAAGGACCGTCCCCGTGTGTTTTCTTTCACATCTTCTCCGGCTCCGGATACTCCTCCCCAAACGTCTCCACCGTCATACTCTTAATGACCTGGTCGTCCAGAGGCCTGTCGCGATAATCCGTATCCTCCTCAGCGATACGGTTCACCACATCCATGCCTTCGATGATCTTTCCGAACGCGGCATAGCTTCCGTCAAGATGCGGAGCGGCTTTATGCATAATGAAGAACTGCGAGCCGGCTGAGTCCGGATGCATGGCGCGGGCCATGGAAAGCACGCCTTCGGTATGCCTGAGGTCGTTGCGGAAACGATTCTTATTAAACTCGCCTTTGATCTGATAGCCGGGGCCGCCCATGCCCGTTCCGTCGGGGCAGCCGCCCTGGATCATGAATCCGTTGATGACTCTGTGGAAAATAAGGCCATCATAGAATCCTTTTTTTACCAGGCTGATAAAGTTGTTGACGGTATTCGGTGCGATTTCGGGATATAATTCCGCTTTCATCACATCTCCGTTTTCCATTGTGATCGTAACAACAGGGTTTGCCATAACAAAATCTCCTTTAAAAAATGATTGTGTTTCATTGTTTGCTCTATTATAATATGCAAAGAATTGATGCGCAAGCGTCAGATAACGAGGGAGATAAAAGATGGTAACAGAAACATTCTGTGCTGAAGAGACATTTGCGCTGGGCCGCAGCATAGGAGAAAAGGCAAAGCCGGGAGACATCTATCTGCTTTCCGGGAGCCTCGGTGTCGGCAAGACAGTGTTTACGCAAGGGGTGGCAGCGGGCCTCGGCATTTCGGAGCCTGTCAGCAGCCCGACGTTCACGATCGTGCAGGAATATACGGATGGCAGACTTCCTTTCTATCATTTTGATGTATACAGGATAGATGATGTGGAAGAGATGGAAGAGATCGGCTACGATGATTATTTCTTCGGCGGAGGCGTATGCATGATCGAGTGGGCGGAGCTCATCCGCGATATCCTGCCGGACAACTGTATTTCCGTCCGGATCGAAAAAGATCTGAGCAGGGGCTTTGATTACAGAAGGATCACTATAGAATAGAAAGAAAGGGAGAACCTTAAATGAAAATACTCGCGTTCGACAGTTCCGGAATGACAGCCACGGTCGCTTATCTTCAGGACGAAACGCTTGTCTGTGAGTATACTGTCAATTATAAAAAAACACATTCGCAAACACTGCTTCCCATGCTGGACGAAGTCGTTAAGACGCTGGGACTGGACCTTGAATCGATCGACGCGATCGCCGTGGCAAAAGGCCCCGGATCGTTTACGGGCCTTCGTATAGGCTCCGCAACGGTAAAAGGCCTTGCGCTGGCACTCGATAAGCCGGTCATTCCGGTATCGACTCTTGACGCACTGGCATATAATCTCTGCGGACATCAGGGGATAGTATGCCCCATCATGGATGCCAGAAGAAATCAGGTTTATACCGGTGTTTACCGTTTTGAAGGACTCGATCTGAAGACGGTCAGAGAGCCTTCGGCCATGGGACTGGAAGAACTGATCGCTGTGCTTGACAGGATCGGTGAACCGACCGTTTTTCTCGGAGACGGTGTGCCGGTGTACAGGGAAAAGATAGACAGAGAAATGAACACCGGACATACCTTTGCCCCTCCTCATCTGGCAATGCAGCGGGCGGGTTCGGTAGCTTCGCTCGGAGCCGTGCTCGCGTCCTGCGGGATCATGCAGACCGCGGATGAACATGTGCCGGAATATCTCAGGGTCTCCCAGGCTGAGCGGGAACGCGCGGAAAGGATAAGAAGAGAAGGACAATGATACTGAGAGAGATGACTGTCGATGATCTGGATCAGGTCATGGTGCTCGAAGAAAAGCTGTTTCCCGTTCCCTGGACCCGCGAAGGCTTTTTCACATTTCTGATCCGCGAGGATACTCTCTTTCTGGCAGTCGAAGAAAAGGGAAAGATCCTGGGGTATGCAGGATGCCTGATCGTCCTTGACGAGGCGGACATTCTGAACATCGGCGTGGATCCGGACAGGCAGAGAGAAGGGACGGGAGGCTTTATTCTGCAGAGCCTTCTGAGACTCCTGCAGATGCAGGGGGTGCATTATGTGCATCTCGAAGTCAGAGAAAGCAACGGGACCGCCCGCAGGCTGTATGAGAGAAACGGCTTTGCGATCGACGGCCTTCGGAAGGATTACTATACGGATCCGACGGAAAACGCGGTGCTTATGACGAAAACACTAAACGGAAGGTAAGAATATATGCTGGATATTTGTCTGCTGGGATGCGGTGGTATGATGCCGCTGCCTAAACGGTGGCTGACCGCCCTCATGGCACGTTACAACGGAAGTACGCTTCTTATAGACTGCGGAGAAGGAACGCAGATCGCCGTAAAGGAAAAAGGGTGGAGCTTCAAACCGATCGATGTGATCTGCTTTACCCACTTTCACGGTGACCACATCAGCGGGCTCCCGGGCCTTCTTTTGACGATGGGAAATGCCGACAGGACCGAACCGCTGACACTGATCGGGCCGAAAGGACTGGAGAGGGTGGTAAATTCGCTGCGCGTAATCGCACCGGAGCTCCCTTTCCCCATCCGTTACATGGAGATCGCCGGTCCCGAGCAGGTCTTTGATATCAACGGATTTCGCATCAGGGCCTTTCGTGTCAATCATAATGTTGTCTGCTATGGGTATTCTCTGGAGATCCTAAGACAGGGCAAGTTTTCCCCCGAGAGAGCAAAAGAGCAGGAAATACCGCTCAGATTCTGGAATCCCCTTCAAAAAGGCAATACGGTCAAAGCGGATGACGGAAAAGTATATACGCCGGACATGGTTCTGGGGCCCCCTCGCAAGGGGATCAAGGTGACGTATACCACCGATACAAGACCGACCGAATCGATCGTGCGCTGTGCAGAAGGATCGGATCTTTTTATATGCGAAGGAATGTACGGAGAGGAAGACAAGCAGGAAAAAGCCAAAGGATACAAACATATGACATTCGCGGAAGCGGCTCTCATGGCAAAAGAGGCCGGCGTCCGTGAAATGTGGCTGACCCATTACAGCCCTTCGCTTGTGCGGCCCGAAGAGTTTATCGATAATGCCCGCAGGATCTTTCCCGAGACTTATCCCGGAAAAGATGGGAAGAGTGTGGAACTGAATTTCGAAGAGGAATGATGGATAATGAATGATATCAAAATACTTGCCATAGAAAGCTCGTGTGACGAGACGGCGGCTTCTGTGGTAAAAAACGGAAGGACGATCCTTTCCAATGTTATATCTTCTCAGATCGATATACATACTTTATATGGAGGAGTCGTTCCCGAGATCGCATCGCGGAAGCACATTGAAAGGATAAATCAGGTGATCAGACGTGCACTCGCCGAAGCGGATACCACGCTCGACGATCTGGACGCGATCGCGGTCACCTACGGACCGGGGCTTGTAGGCGCACTTCTCGTAGGCGTAGCAGAAGCCAAGGCCATAGCTTATGCCAAAAAGCTGCCGCTTATCGGTGTGCATCATATCGAAGGACACGTGGCGGCGAATTATATAGAGCATCCCGATCTGGAGCCCCCCTTCCTGTGCCTGATCGTATCGGGCGGACATACACACCTGGTTGTGGTGAAGGATTACGGAGAATTCGAGATCCTGGGAAGGACCAGAGACGATGCGGCGGGAGAAGCTTTTGACAAAGTAGCCCGTGCCATCGGGCTTGGCTACCCGGGTGGACCGAAGATCGACAAGGCGGCAAAAGAAGGAAACAGCTGCGCCATAGGTTTTCCGCGCGGCAAGGTCGGCGACAGCACATATGATTTTACTTTCAGCGGCCTTAAATCGGCGGTCCTTAATTATCTTAACCATGCGGAAATGACCTGTCAGCCGGTAAATACGGCGGACGTGGCGGCTTCCTTCCAGCAGTCGGTAGTCGATGTGCTTGTCGAGCACACGATGAATGCCGCGAAGGAATTAAATATGAAGAAAGTGGCCATCGCGGGTGGTGTGGCAGCCAATACAGCCCTTCGCACGGCGATGGAGGAAGCATGCAAAAAGCGTAAGATCACTTTTTATCGTCCTTCGCCCATTTTCTGCACGGACAATGCCGCCATGATCGGATGTGCGGGATACTATGAGTATCTGAAAGGGACAAGGCACGGATGGGATCTGAATGCTGTGCCGAATCTGAAACTGGGAGAACGCGGATGAAAGAGAACACGGGATGTTCCGCGATCGTTCTGGCTGCCGGGAAGGGCAGCAGGATGAAAAGCGACATACATAAACAATTCATGCTGCTGGGAGGAAAGCCGGTACTCTATTACTCCCTGCACTGTTTTCAGGAGAGCTCTCTGATCGACGAGATCATCCTGGTGACATCGGAGGATATGATCGACTACTGCCGGAGTGAGATCGTCGAAAGGTATTCTTTCGAAAAGGTGAAAAAGATAGTCGGCGGGGGAAAGGAGCGTTACGACTCGGTGTATGAGGGCCTTAAGGCCTGCAGCAGTCCGCACATCGTGTGCGTTCACGACAGCGCCCGTCCTTTCATCACAGAGGAGATGCTCAAAAGAGGCATCGAGACGGCAGAGAGCAGCGGGGCATGTATCGTGGGCGTTCCGGCCAAGGATACCATGAAGCTGGCGGATGAGAAATGTAATGTAGAACGTACTATCCCAAGGGAGAAGGTCTGGATCGTTCAGACACCGCAGATCTTTTCATACAGTCTGCTGAGAAGTGCCTACGAATCTGCGCGCGTGAAGGGGATGAACGGTATCACGGATGACGCGATGGTGGTAGAGCGCGAGACAGACTGCAAGGTGCGTTTTTCGCTCGGCAGCTACCGCAATATCAAGATCACAACGCCGGAGGATCTGATCATCGGAGAGGCGTTTTTATCCTCATAAATATCTGCTGTTCAGGGCGAAAAAAATTTTGAAAAAATATCAGATTTGTTGTTGACACAGATAGCAATTAATGATATTATCTTTCTTGCGTTTATGAAGAACCGCACTTGGAGAGATATCGAAGTGGTCATAACGAGGCGGTCTTGAAAACCGTTTGTCCGCAAGGGCGCGTGGGTTCGAATCCCACTCTCTCCGCTTTGTGTACATGGTGGATGAGCTGATTTGAAACTGTTGTACATGTGCCTGATGTTTGGGCAGACGGCCAAACATAAATGAATACAGAAGTTCCGGAGCGATTCGGAAATGTTTTTGTAGGGCAATTGGAGAAGTACCCAAGCTGGCCGAAGGGGCTCCCCTGGAAAGGGAGTAGGTCGTTAATAGCGGCGCGTGGGTTCAAATCCCACCTTCTCCGCTTGAATGAGAGATCATTCATCAGTTGCTCAGGACAGGCCGAAGCACTTGCTGCTGAAGGCCGTACCACAATGATGCAACAGCAAAAGCCCATCGCCGAAGGCGATTTGCATGGCTTTTGCTTCATCTGCGAAGGGACTGAGCAGATGAACCTTGATAACTGAACAGTGAAACACATACGATTCTCGAACAATTCTTTACACAG
>CAMNGN010000128.1 GCA_946538475.1 uncultured Blautia sp. | reverse complement strand
GGCAAATGGAAGGATAATAGAGTTATGACAAAACCACTATATGTCAGAGGAACCGCGCTGGGTACAGGTATGCCCAAAATCTGTGTTCCGGTTACGGGCGAGACAAAAGATGATATTCTCGCTCAGGTAAAAAACGCTGCGGATGCAGGTGCCGAGCTGATCGAATGGAGAATGGATTTCTGGAAAGAAGAATCTCCAAAAAAATACCTGGAAGAGACACTTTACGCGGTATCCGGTGCAGCACCCGATATTCCGCTCATTTTTACGATCAGGACCGACCGGGAAGGAGGAAATTTCCGGTATTCCGCCCGTGATTACATCGCACTCAATGAGACGGCGGCGGAAAGCGGCAGGGCCGATCTGATCGATATCGAGTATCTGCAGGATCCCGAAGAAATGGGAGCGCTGATCGAAAAGCTTCAGGGACTCGGCGTGAAAGTGATCGCGTCAAACCACGACTTCGAAAAAACAGCGGAGAATGATGAACTTCTGGAAAAATTCAGCCGGCTCGGAGAATCGGGGGCCGATGTGCTTAAAATGGCTGTGATGCCCCATGATACTTCGGACACCGAAAGACTGATGGCCTGCACCAGACAGACAGTGGACGAAGTCACCGATAAGCCGGTGATCGCGATGGCCATGGGTAAGGATGGAACCGTAAGCAGGATCGAGGGGGAGAATTTTGGCTCATGCGTAACCTTCGGTACTATCGGAAACGCATCCGCTCCCGGACAGCTGCCGATCGGCGAGCTTCGTGAACTTCTGGAGGAGCTTCACAGAAAAAAATGAAACTGGGTGGTAACGGTAATGGATAAGTATTCACTGTTTGCAATGCGAAAAGAGATCAAAAAGGAAGGACACAGAGTCCTGCGGAGCCATTACGTGGTTCTTGCCTTACTGACACTGATCATGATCCTTTTCGGTACAGAATATACCTATTCAAGACAGCTGATCGGACAGAAGAGCGAATCCGGTACATCGGCCACAATAGAATTTGACGGCCTGGCTACGATCCTTGACGCAGATGATGTTTTGAACAATATTCTGAATGGCAATCTTCAGTATGGCGTGCAGGAGGCGAAGGTGCTGGAAGAGGAGAGGCTTTCGGAGGAAACCAATCCTGCACTCGGCAGGACCAGAGGCGTCCTCGCGCAGGTCGTGAACTCCGTAACTTCGGGCAAGCTTCCGGCGATGCTGGGGCAGGCAGTCTATGCCGTTGTCAAGTCGGATAAAGCGGTAGCCGCTGTGTTTATTCTGGGATTTGCGATCATCTACACGCTTTTTTATATTTTCGTCAAAAAAATATATTCTGTAGCGCTCAGGAGAGTTTATCTGGAAGCCCGTGTGTATGAGAAGGTTTCTTTCAGGGACATCCTGCAGATCCCGGCCATGAGAAAGTGGATAAAAGCAGCGTGGACAATGTTTGTCACGGATGTCATCAGGTTTTTATGGTGTCTGACGATCGTGGGAGTCGTAAGGGCTATTGCGTACGCACCGGTTGCGAATATCATTGCCGAGAATCCCGACATCACTTCAAAGGAAGCAAGAATGCTGTCCCGCAAAATGATGGATGGACATAAGATGGATTATTTCCTGTTCCAGCTGAGTTTTGTGGGGTGGTACATCCTTGAATTCCTGACCTTTGGTATCTCCGATATGATCTACGGCGCAGGCTATCGTCTCGCCTGTGACGAAGAATTCTATGCAAGGATCAGAGAGAAAGCGATCAATAATGCGATCGAAGAGACCGCACTGATCGGAAACGATCCTTATCTTTTCAGAAAAGCGGATAAGATCCATCTCTACGAGACCTATTTCGATGTTGTGGACGAGATCACCCTGATCCACGAAAACCGGATCACTCTTTCCGGAATAAAGAAAAAATTCGCCGACTGGTTCAGTATCTGGATCGGCAGCATGAAGGATAAGAAACAATACGATGATCAGGAAGCCCGTGAGTTTTCCATACAGCATTACAAACTCTGTATGGCGGGTGAATGCTATCCGGAATGGCTGAATCCCATGTGGAGAAAGCGTGAGATCGAAAAGATGGGGAATTTCTCGTTCCTTCGCAATTATTCCGTCTGGACGCTCATTCTTCTGTTTATCGTTTTCTCCTTCATCGGCTGGTCATGGGAGGTAGCGCTCCACTATATGCAGACCGGAGAATTCGCTAACCGCGGTACTCTGCACGGTCCCTGGCTTCCCATCTACGGCAGCGGCGGGGCTATCGTTCTCATTATCTGCAGCAGATTTCGCAAGAATCCTGTGGCAGAGTTTATCACAGCCATCATTCTCTGCGGTACTCTGGAATACTTTTCCGCCTGGTATCTGGAAACGGCCTACCATCAGAGATGGTGGTCATACGACGGATATTTCCTCAACCTTCACGGCCGAATCTGCGCGGAAGGCCTGCTGGTGTTCGGCGTAGGGTGCTGTGTGGTGGTGTATTTCATCGCTCCGTTTTTTGACTTTTTGGTGTCGAAGATCAAGACGAAAATTCTTATCTCGATATGCCTGGTACTGGCGGCCGTGTTCTTGGCGGACTTTATCTATTCGGGCATGCATCCGAACACGGCAAAAGGTGCCGTCGAGGAGACAGGTATGCGGGATCTGAGACCGGATGAAGCAAAGATCGGGATATCCGCCTGAATATGTCGAAATATGTCGAATTTTCTCGAACGATTTTCATGTGGTTTCGACACGATTCGACAAAAAATGAATAATTGTTTTATTATAATCATCCCGGGGAGTGTATACGGAAGAACAGGAGGGAAAACCGTTGCACTGGTTAACCGGGAAGGAACTTCCGGCTGTACTGCCGGAGGAAAAAGAAAAAGAACTGATACAGAAGCTGGGTACTGACAATGACAGAAAAGCCAGGGATGAGCTGATGACCCACAACCTCAGACTGGTCGTGTGGGCAGCGGACAAGTACAGGACCGATCCCGAAATGGAAGAACTGCTCTCGGCAGGGGCGTTCGGTCTTGTCAAAGCGATCGACTCTTACGATCCTGTGCAGAGCAAAAGAATTGCCACGTATGCCACACACTGTATCGAAAACGAGATGAAAATGTATCTGAGAAAACGGAGAAAGATCCTGGATCATGAGACAGAGCTGCCCGAACAGGAAGAGAAGACGGAGTATGGGGATCCCGTCGCGAACCGGGCGATAAAGCATCTGCTGGCAGTGCGATTGAAGGAAGCGCTGAGCACTCTGTCTTCTTCAGAAAAAGAAGTGATCCGGCTGAGATACTTTTCGGGTTCCGCAAAGGGTATGCTGTCGCAGGAAGAGACAGCTGCCGCTGTCGGAATGTCACAGTCGTGTCTTTCGCGAAAAGAGCGCAGGATACTGAAAAAGCTGAGAGAGCAGTTACAGCAGCTGCAATAAATAATTGCGGCTGTTATTGTCACTTATCTATTTACGTTTTTGTGATCAAGTGTTATGATATATTCATCCGGATGCATGATTATGCATGTTCTGTGTTTACAGAGTTTTATTCGGATGGTATTTATCACACTAACAGAAAGGAAACATAGCACCATGGAAAGATATTACCAGCCCGAGATCGAATGCGCATCTCCCGAACAGATCAGAGAATGGCAGAGCGAACGCCTTGTGAAACAGGTCAAAAACGTGTGGGATAATGTTCCCCTCTACCGTGAAAGAATGGAAGCTGCCGGACTGACACCCGAAGATATCAAAGGTGTGGACGATCTGAAAAAACTTCCGTTTATCACAAAAGATGACCTCAGGGATGCGTACCCTTACGGGCTGCTGGCGCGTCCGCTTTCGGATTGCGTGCGTATCCAGTCGACCAGCGGCACGACAGGCCGAAGAGTTGTCGCGTTCTACACGCAGCATGACCTCGACCTGTGGGAGGACTGCTGTGCCAGAGCTATCGTCGCTGCGGGCGGAACCAAAGAGGATGTATGTCATATATCTTATGGTTACGGCCTGTTCACCGGCGGCCCCGGACTCAATGGCGGTTCACACAAAGTAGGATGCCTTACACTGCCGATGTCATCCGGAAATACCGAGCGTCAGATCCAGTTCTTGACCGATCTCGGTTCTACGATCATCTGCTGCACGCCTTCTTATGCCGCATACCTGGCCGAGAGCATTATTGAGCGCGGTGTCCGCGATCAGATCAGGCTTAAAGCCGGCATTTTTGGCGCAGAGGCCTGGACAGAGGAGATGCGTCATGATATCGAGGAGAAGCTCGGGATCAAGGCTTACGATATTTACGGCCTTACCGAGATTTCCGGCCCCGGTGTTTCGTTCGAGTGCTCCGAGCAGAAGGGAATGCACGTGAACGAGGATCATTTTATCGCCGAAGTCATCAACCCGAAGACCGGAGAGGTCCTTCCGGACGGTGAGAAGGGCGAGCTTGTTTTTACCAGTATTACCAAGGAAGCGTTTCCGCTGATGCGTTACCGCACCAGGGACATCTGCATCCTGAGCCGTGAAAAATGCTCCTGCGGGCGTACTCACGTTCGTATGACCAAACCGCTCGGCCGTGCCGATGATATGCTGATCGTGAAGGGTGTCAATGTATTCCCGTCTCAGATCGAGACTGTTCTTATGAACAAGGGTTATCCGGCAAACTATCAGATCATCGTAGACCGTGTCAACAACAGCGATACCATCGAGGTTCAGGTGGAGATGACACCGGAGATGTTCTCCGACAGTCTGAGCGAAGTCTCCGCAAGAGAGAAAGAGCTTATCGCTGCGCTTAAAGCGATGCTCGGCATTTACGCGAAGGTTAAACTGGTCAATCCCAAGGCAATCACCCGGAGCGAAGGAAAAGCGGTCCGTGTGATCGATAAACGTAACCTGTATCAAGGCTGATAAGTTAAAAGGGGGTATTACCATGACAGTGAAACAGATCAGTGTATTCCTGGAAAACAAGCCGGGAAGACTCGCCGATTTCACAGATGTGCTTTCGGGCAACGGTGTGGATATGCGTGCCCTGTCGCTCGCCGAAGCGGCGGATTTCGGTATCGCCCGTATTATTGTAAACGATGTCTATAATGCGTCCACTGTTCTTAAAGATGCCGGCTACATCTTTAAGATCACCAAGGTTCTGGCTATTGAAATTCCGGATGAGCCGGGAGCGCTTTCCAAGACGATCCGTCTGCTTGGGGACGGTGGCGTGAACCTGGAGTATATGTATGCTTTTACCACCCGCAAGAAGGGCCGTGCTTATATGATCCTTCGTGTGGAGGATAACCAGAAAGCGGGAGAGATCCTCACCAAAGCAGGAATCAAACCTGTGTGCCAGGATGAGCTGCAGGATATTTGATTTTTAATTAAGCTGTACTTTATCGCCTGCCCGGTTTCCCGGGCAGGCTGTTTTTTGGGATGTCTGAGGAGGGGGCTTTCCGCCAACGTTACTGATGTGATCACGCCCCGCCCCATCTATCCCCGCTGCAGGACGCATCGCGAAGTGGCATCAGTCTGCGAACAGGTGCCTGCTGATCCTCAGAGCCAATCTGCTAAGAAGAACCAGGGCCGCCGCTCAGGAGAGCCTTCGCGGCTAAGTTCTTCTAAGCATCTTGTCTCTTCGGGCAGGCACAAC
>CAMNGN010000127.1 GCA_946538475.1 uncultured Blautia sp. | reverse complement strand
GCGATGGCGAGATCGTCAAACTGGTTATCGCAGTTGCATCCGCCGGTGACGACCATGTTGAGACCCTGGGCAAAATAGCGACAACCTGCGAGTCCGAGGAAGCGGTCGAAGAGATCCTCCACAAGAGCGTGGATGAGATCTACGAATTGTTTAAGTAAGTGATCTCGTGAGAAACCATTTTTCTGTTCCTGATTCTTCTTGCCGGTCCGGGCGGCCCTGCATACGGCCGCACCGGGCTGTGGGGGACAGCGCCGGAGAGAGATGACAAGTGCTTCAAAGTGAAAAGGAGATTGTTGATATGAAAACGAAAGCTGTAAGACTACACGCTGCAAAAGACCTTCGCCTCGATGAATTCGAGCTTCCGGAGATCAAGGACGATGAGATACTGGTGCGCGTTGTAACGGATTCGATCTGCATGTCCACTTATAAGTGCGCGATCTTGGGAACAGAACACAAACGCGTACATGAAGATGTGGCTGAGCATCCCGCGATCATGGGACATGAATTTGCCGGCGATATCGTCAAAGTCGGTAAGAAGTATGAGGGCATCTATGAGCCCGGCATGAAGTTCACGGAACAGCCTGCGCTCAACTACAAGGGTACCATGTGGAGCCCCGGATATTCCTATGAGTTCTGTGGCGGCGACGCGACATACTGCATTCTTCCGGCAGAGATCATGGAGTGCGGATGCCTCCTTCCTTATCATGGCAAGGCGTATTATGAGGCATCCCTGGCGGAGCCCATGAGCTGTTCGATCGGCGCTTTCCACGCGGCCTATCACACCAGGATGGGCGTGTACCAGCATGAAATGGGGATCAAAGAGGGCGGCAAGCTCGCGATCATGGCAGGCGCAGGCCCCATGGGACTCGGTGCGCTGACTTACGCGCTCCACTGCGACAGAAGACCCGGCATGGTCGTCGTGACCGATATCAATGAGGAACGCCTGGCCCGCGCCGAAGAATTGTTCCCGCCTGCGCAGATTAAGGATGAAGAAGGAATCGATCTGTATTTTGTCAATACAGCAGGGATGGATGATGCGGTTGCGGAACTTCGCGCGCTCAGCGGCGGAACAGGCTATGACGACGTGCTTTGCTACGCGCCGGTGCCGGCTGTCATCGAGCAGTCCAGCGGGATCCTTGGGCGCGATGGCTGCCTGAACTTCTTCGCCGGCCCGACGGATCCGAAATTCTCCGCGAAGATAAACTTCTACGAAGTCCATTACGGATCCACCCATGTCATGGGTACGACCGGCGGCAACACTGACGATATGATCGAGTCACTGCGCCTTACAGCGGAGGGACGGATCGATCCGGCCGTCATGGTCACACATATCGGCGGCCTGGATGCTGCGGCGGAAACGACTCTGAACCTGCCGGGGATCCCTGGCGGAAAGAAGCTGATCTACACGCACATCACGATGCCTCTCATCGCGCTGGATGAGCTCCGCACGAGAGAAGCGGAAGATCCCAGGTACGGGAAGCTCGCCGATATCGTGGAAGGCAACAGGGGTCTGTGGTGCCCGGAGGCGGAGGAGTATCTGCTCGCGAATTTTACAGAGTGATATGGTGATATGACTTGGATCGCGACGCGGGGGGAAGTGCCACGGCTTTCAGCTTGAGACTCGGCAGCCGCGAGCTGATCGATTCGCTGCTGGCGGCGCTGTAAGCGGGCGATACCATAGCAGCAGGTTTTATAACGGCAGGTGCCTGTAAGGAACCTGGCAATAAAAAGGAGGCATTTCCCCTCGGGGAGATGCCTCCTGTATCATTATCAGGTATGAAATAATCATGCGGCACGGTGTGCCGCTAGTTCTCAGGCAGCCGTGAGCAGCCCGGAACATTTATGAAGAGACCGATCAGGCCTTGCCGGCGCTGCCGAAAACTTCGATTTTGTATTTGACCATGTCGACAATACCCTGGGCGCCGGGAGCGAGGAGCTTGCGGGGATCGAAGCCCTTGCCTGCCTGATCCTTGCCGGCCTCGATGTAGGCTCTGGTTGCCTTCGCAAAAGCGATCTGGCACTCAGTGTTGACATTGATCTTGGAGACGCCGCGCTTAATGGCATCCTGAACCATAGCATCCGGAATTCCGGAACCGCCGTGGAGAACCAGAGGCATGGTGCCGACTTTGTCCTTGATCGCATCAAGAACGTCAAAGCGGAGTCCCGGCCATCCTTCCGGATATACGCCGTGGATGTTGCCGATGCCTGCTGCCAGCATGGTGATGCCAAGGTCAGCAATCTTCTTGCACTCATCGGGATCTGCGCACTCGCCCATACCTACGACACCATCTTCCTCGCCGCCGATCGCGCCGACTTCCGCCTCGATGGACATGCCCTTCTCATTGCAGATGGCAACGAGCTCTTTGGTCTTGGCAACGTTCTCTTCGAAGGGAAGAGCGGAGCCGTCAAACATGATGCTGGAGAATCCTGCGTCGATGCAGGCCTTGCAGCCGTCGTATGTGCCGTGGTCGAGATGAAGAGCTACCGGAACAGTGATCTTCTGATACTCGATGACATTCCTGACCATGTCAGCAACATTCTTGAAGCCGGCCATATACTTGCCTGCGCCCTCGGAAACCTGGACGATGACGGGAGCCTGAGACTCCTGAGCGGCCTGCAGAACTGCCTTTGTCCACTCAAGGTTGTTGAGGTTGAAAGCACCGATTGCATAGTGACCGGCATAAGCGGCCTGGACCATTTCTTTTGCAGAAACTAACATTTGAAATCCTCCTTCGTAAAATGAGTTCTGATATTATGTGATTTCGGACCTGAAAGAAGCGTTCTGCGCATGTTCAGGCCGTCACTTTTCTTATTATATATGTAATTATTAAAAATGAAAAGCCGATAATAGCGTTTTTTTGCGAATGCTTTTTGGGGATGTTTTTTGACTTTTTCCGGATATTGATCTGTTTGTATATTGCGGGGGGTTCGGTGCGCAGGCGCATTGGAATCGCCGCACGCAGCATTACATGTACATGACCTCGAGAGGACGTGCACAGATAACACGATTGAGATATGACTCAGATATGTGGCGTATATGTCCCGGGGATTGTTAAAACAGGTATTGCAATTCTTGTTTTCAAATAGTATACTTGCTGAAATCTACCAAAATGAACCATATAAGAACAGGAAACAACTGACAGAAACAGTTACGGTTTCTGCAGATGAGGGTATTTATGCGTCCCGGGCTGCAGAGATTCAAAAAGAAAGGACAAAGGGAAATACATGGCTATCTACATCAACGAACCTTCTCACACTTTTAATGAATATCTTTTGATCCCGGGCTTTTCATCTTGCGAATGCATGCCTGCAAATGTATCCCTGAAAACTCCTCTTGTCAAATATCGTAAGGGCGAGAAGCCTGCGATCGAGCTGACCATCCCCATGGTCTCCGCGATCATGCAGTCTGTATCCGGCGACCGCCTGGCAGTGGCACTGGCTCAGAGCGGCGGCGTGTCCTTTATTTACGGGTCTCAGAGCATTGAGAGCGAGGCGGCTATGGTCGCTCGCGCCAAGGGCTATAAGGCCGGATTTGTCCCCAGCGATTCCAACATCTGCCCTGATGCCACTCTTGCGGATATTCTTGCGCTGAAAGAAAAGACCGGACATTCCACAGTGGCAGTTACGGAAGACGGAACCGCGAGCGGAAAGTTCGTCGGTATCGTCACAAGCCGTGATTACCGTATCAGCCGCATGCCTCTCGATACAAAGGTCGAGACCTTCATGACACCCATCGACAAGATCGTCTACGGCCATGAGGGAATGACCTTAAGTGAAGCAAATGATATGCTCTGGGACAACAAGATCAATGCTCTCCCTGTCATCAGCAAGGACGGACGTCTTGTTTCCTTCGTTTTCCGCAAGGACTATGACGCCCACAAGGAGAACCCCGGTGAGATGCTCGATGCGCACAAGCGCTATGTCGTCGGTGCCGGTATCAACACCAGGGACTACGCAGAGCGCGTTCCCGCACTGGTCGAGGCAGGCGCGGATGTTTTGTGCATTGATTCTTCTGAAGGTTTTTCCGAGTGGCAGAAGCTGACACTTGCCTGGATCCGTGAAAAATACGGCGACACCGTCAAGGTCGGTGCAGGCAACGTTGTTGATAAGGAAGGCTTCCTCTTCCTGGCCGAGTGCGGCGCTGACTTCATCAAAGTCGGTATCGGCGGCGGCTCCATCTGCATCACCCGTGAGACCAAGGGCATCGGCCGCGGCCAGGCAACTGCCCTGATCGAGGTCTGCAAGGCACGTGATGAGTATTATGAGAAGACCGGCATCTATATTCCCGTCTGCTCCGACGGCGGTATCGTTTATGACCACCATATCGCTCTGGCACTGGCCATGGGCGCTGACTTTGTCATGCTGGGCCGTTACTTTGCCCGTTTTGACGAGAGCCCGACCGAGAAGCTTCTCGTCGGCGGCTCCTTCGTTAAAGAGTACTGGGGTGAAGGCTCCAACCGCGCACGCAACTGGCAGCGCTACGACCTGGGCGGCGACAAGAAACTCACTTTCGAAGAGGGTGTTGACTCCTACGTTCCTTATGCCGGCCCTCTGAAAGAGAATGTCGCCAAGACCATCCTCAAGGTCAAATCCACCATGTGCAACTGCGGCGCACTCACCATCCCCGAGTTCCAGCAGAAGGCCAAGCTCACACTCGTATCCGCGACCAGTATCGTGGAGGGCGGCGCACACGACGTCATCCAGAGAGAGAGCAGAGGAGCAGAGAAATAATCGGTACGGCATGCAGGCCGTCCGGCAGCCGGTTAAAATCTGATCATCGGATCATAAAAAAGTAATATAAAAATCACAGATTTCATATTTTATTTTTCGTGGTCCGACAGTATAATAATCATGCAGCAGGAGCTGTAAAGTTCTGAAAAATAAATAGTATCGTGCAGAGTAGGCTGCGGAGCGTCAAGTGCCTGGTGAACAGGGAGTTGTCACCGGGACGAAAAGGAGTTTCCCTCGCGTATGGATCAGGGGATCTTCCTTGCGGTTCCGCCGCCGCATCCCGCTGCTACGTCTCAAGCGTATAAAACGCCTCCGATGTAGTAATGGAGAAAAAGCTGCAAAGGAGGTGTTTTTATGTTCAAAAATAAAGAAAACATGTTTGCTCCGCTTCGCGATCTTCGTGTGATGACCAGTGCAGCCCTTCTGTCGGCGATCGCCATTATTCTGGGCTTTTTCAAGATCCCGGTGACACAGCTGATCGAGATTCGCTTTTCCATGCTTCCCGTCGCGCTGTCAGGCTGCCTCTTCGGACCTGTAGTCGGCGGTTTGGTCGGCATGATCTCGGATATCGGAGGCTATCTGGTCAAGCCTACCGGACCTTTTTTCCCCGGATTTACCATTACATCCATGGTGTCGGGCGTGATCTTCGGCTGTTTTCTTTACAGACAAAAGCCCGGCATTTCCCGCATCCTGATGAGCCAGATTGTGTATACTATCGTCTGCGGGATCCTGCTCAACAGTATCTGGTTGTCCATGTTGTACGGAAACGGGTTTGTTGCTGTCATAGGTGCCAGATTTGTGAAGGAAATGGTCATGATCCCGATCAATACCATTATGCTTGCGACGATCATCGAGCCGGTCAAAAGATA
>CAMNGN010000126.1 GCA_946538475.1 uncultured Blautia sp. | reverse complement strand
AAATTCACGGTGTCAGGTACCGTGAACAAAGTGTGAACAAAGCGCAACAGCCCTATTTTCTGCCGTAAATCTTATGGAAAAATGTAGTCTTTGTTCTTGATTTTAACTATCGCTTCTTTTATACTTTATGTAAATTAACGATTATATTTAGGGAGAGGAAAAGCCTATGGATCATACTGCAAAAAAGAAAAAACCAATTCCTTTAAAGATTCTGATCGGCATCCTCACTGCGGTCGGAATAATACTACTCGCTGCTGTCGGTTTTATCGCCTATCTTTCCGTTACCGAATATTATCCGAAGGAACAGACCGAAGTTCTTCCCGTCGGTAAGGGAAACAAACATATTAATGCCGGTGATTCCTTTACCGTTATGAGCTGGAATATCGGTTACGGAGCTCTCGGGGATAACGCAGACTTTTTTATGGACGGCGGAAAGAGTGTAAAGACGGCCGACAGCGCCCGAGTCGAAGAGAATATGAAGGGAATCATGAGCGAGATCGATTCCGTGCAGGCCGATGCCATCTTTCTTCAGGAGACCGACCGTGATTCCGACAGATCATCGCATCTCAACGAAGCACAGCTCTTATCCTCGCATCTGCCCAATCATGAGAGTACATTTGCCTCTAATTTCAAGGTACCCTTTGTACCGTATCCTCTGCCGCCGATCGGCAAGGTCGATTCGGGAATTCAGATCCTCAGTGCGTTTCCTTCCTACGAGAGTTACCGGGTTCCTCTCCCCTGCCCCTTCAATTGGCCCATTCGTGTCGCTAATTTAAAAAGGTGCCTGCTGGTCAACCGCATTCACCTTGATAATTCGGATCATGATCTGGTACTGGTAAATCTTCATCTCGAAGCATATGACTCGGGGGAAGGAAAAATAGAACAGACAAAGCAGCTTGTCGATTTCCTGGAAAGCGAATACGCAGCCGGCAATTATGTGATCGCAGGCGGCGACTTCAACCAGAGCTTCAGCAACGTCGATACAAGCAAGTATCCTCTCACCGAAGGCCTCTGGCAGTGCGGCGAGTTCGACACCTCCGTCTTGTCGGATGGCTGGCAGTGCATGATGGACAATTCCGTCCCGACCTGCCGCTCCCTCGACAAACCTTATGTCGATGCCGATAAGAGTAATTTTCAGTATTATCTGATCGATGGATTTATCGTCTCTCCAAACGTTAACGTAACCGCAGTCCGGACCAAAGATCTCGGTTTTAAGAATACCGATCATAATCCGGTGGTGATCAGGGTGACGCTGGAGGAGTAAAAGTAACAGGGGGAGGTTTCTCAATGAGAAACCTCCCCCTGTTATTATTATTCCATCGTCAACTTAAGCACCTCTCCCACATCACTCACCGTGATGATCTTCAGGCTGTTCACCACTTCTTCCGCAACCTCTTTCAGATCATCCTTATTCTCTTCGGGAATAAGCACTGTCGAAATCCCTGCCCGTTTAGCGGCCATAAGCTTCTCGGGAAGCCCTCCGATCGGTTTAACCACACCCCTCAGCGAAACCTCGCCGGTCATGGCAAACGAGGGATTTACGACCGAGTCGTTAACCAGCGAGGAAATGGCCGTTGTCAATGCAATTCCCGCTGAAGGACCGTCCTTGGGCGTTGCGCCGTCCGGAACGTGGATATGCAGATCGTTCTTCTCGAACACCTCAGCCTTGTCCGGATACATGGACTTGACCAGGCTCACCGCGATCTGGGCGGACTCTTTCATCACATCGCCAAGCTGTCCGGTGATGATGATCTTGCCGCTGCCCTTGGTGAACAGTGTCTCGATAAAGAGGATCTCGCCGCCCGCGGATGTCCAGGCCAGGCCCGTCACGATACCGGGCTTATTGTCCGAAAGGATATGCTCATGATGTACCGGATGCATATCCAGATACTCTCTGACATCTTTTGCGTCTATCTTTATATTCAATGGCTTCGGCGTTTCGATCGAGTCTTCCTGTACAGTCTTTACGCCGTCCTCATTCTCCTGTACCACGGTATCCGATGTCATACGCGCCTGCTGCAGCTTGACCAGTTTTACCGCAGCCGCCCTGCACAGTGTATCCATTCTCTTCTTAAGCCCACGAACACCGGCTTCTCTGGTATAATCGCTGATGATCGTACGCACGGCATCGTCGGTCACCTCCAGATAATCCGCAGGAATTCCGGAATCCCTCATCGCACGCGGAAGCAGATGTCTCCTGGCGATCTGGAACTTGTCCGTCTCTGTATAACCCGGGAACTGGATCACTTCCATACGATTGAGCAGCGGCTCCGGAATGGTATCCACCGTATTCGCCGTACAGATAAAGAAAACGTTCGACAGGTCGTACGGAACATTCATATAGTGGTCGGTAAAGGTGTGATTCTGTTCGGGATCCAAAACCTCGAGCAGTGCACTTGCGGGATCTCCGTTGTACGAGGAAGAAAGCTTATCCACCTCATCCAGAACCATAACCGGGTTCGAAGCACCGCTCTTCTGAATACCGTCCATGATACGGCCGGGCATTGCGCCGATGTATGTACGTCTGTGACCGCGGATATCTGCTTCATCTCTCACGCCGCCCAGGCTGACACGCACATACTTGCGCTTCAGCGCTTTGGCAATGCTCTGTCCGATACTGGTCTTGCCGGTACCCGGCGCACCTACGAACAGCAGGATCGATCCGGACTGTTTCTTGTTGAGATTCATAACAGCGATCTGCTGAATGATCCTCTCCTTCACCTTTTTCAGACCGAAATGATCCTCCTCGAGCACTTCCTCGGCCTCTGCAATATCGATCGGCCCTGTCTCCTCGGTCTTCCAGTTAAGGCTTGTCAGAAATTCCAGATAATCGCTCAACATGCCGTATTCGGCACTGTTGCTGCCGCCCTGCTTGATACGGTTGAGGACCTTTCTCGCTTCGGCCTCGGCCGTCTCGTTCATGCCGCATTCGCTGATCTTGAGCTCAAGTCTGCGTTCATCCGTCACGGTCTCGGGATGCAGTTCATCCAGCTCCTTCTGCAGATAATCCATCTGCTTACGGATCGCTGCCTCACGATAGGACTTCTGATAATCCTTCTCCTGTGCATTTTTGGCATCATTCCCAAGCTTGGTGATCTCGGCAAACTCGTAGATTGCCTTCTCCATCATTTCCATACGTTTTGCCTTGCTGTCCTCTTCCAGGAAAGCATAGCGCTCCTCGTTAGAGATGGTGAGCCACGGCGAGCATGCGCATGCGATCTCGGCCATGGTCTGCCACTGAGCGATAAAATGCCTGCCGACGGCTTCCCACTGGAATCCTGTCACCATCTGCAGCATTCTTGCTTTCAGGGCATCCACATGTTCACGCTCGACCTCCGGGTCCAGATCCTCTGTCTCGGGACGTCTGGACACCGTAAGGCCGATGGTATGATTTGCGTTTACATGCACTTCATCCAGGTTGACACGTCCGTGTGTGCTGATGGCGACAAAACCATTCTCACTCACTTCCCGTATGGTTGCGGATACACCTATCCGGTAAAAGCTGTCCTCGGTCACCTGCCTCTTGGGCTGATCTTCTTTGAGGATAAGAAAGAATATTTTCTCACCCTCCTCCGGCTGTTTGCCCGCCATACGGACATAACTGTCAGTCTGCAGATAAACACTCGAATCCGGAATAATAACAATATTATAAACAGGAACAATTGTCATATGCGTTTCTCCTCCTCTTTTGTTATCAGCACTCTATTCATGCTAGTGCTAAATCTATGTTAAAAAATAGTGCTTCCGACGGAAGCATTCCTTGACAACTTTGCTTTTCATGGTACAATATATAACATAAAACTTTACAGTTGTCAACTATTTGTGATTAGATATTATCACCAACTTTGACAATTGTCAAGTCTTTATCTGAAACAGTCTTATGAGTCAGAGAACCTGTCCCTCTGACTCGAGACTTTCTCTACAACATCATTTGGAGGATACAGGTCATGTACTGCGGAAGCAACAAAACAGCTCTCACATCACAAAAGCAAATATCCGAGGCGATGCTTGCACTGTTAAAGTGTAAATCCTTCGCCGATATAAGCGTATGCGAAATATGTAAAGAAGCGCAGATTTCCCGGCAGACCTTCTATTCTCTCTTCCGCTCAAAGGAGAATGTCATCTGCTACGAACTTGAGCGCAACTACTGCTTTACCCTGCATGAGGATTGCTGCGTCGAAAGTCTCACTCTTGAGGAACTCTCGAACGCATATGCCGCTTATATCGAAAGCCAGAAGGACTTCATCTCTCTTCTTGTCGAAAACAATCTGATGGACTGTATGCGCGAAAGCATATGTGAAACCTTTATGAGCTGCAGCTCTGAAAACACAGAGGAAAGCGAGGCCGACCGCTGCTTTACGGCCGACTTTATCGCAAGCGGGCTCACCAGTATTGCCAAGAACTATGTGCTGTTCGAGGATTCCTTCGGTCCCGAATATCTCAGCCGGATGATCTGCCGGCTTCTTGGGGGCGAGATATTCCGCTGACGAGGAACCGTCCCCGTGTTCCACCCATGCGCCCCAAACGAAAACCGCCCGGCAATCGCCGGGCGGTCTTTTTATGCTTCAATCGAAACATTATTTAACAAATTTTTCTCTCTTAACATAAGAGGTATGAAGCGCATGATGTGCTTTTCCTTTTCCGAAGCCCTCAGTATACCACTCGCTGTAAAGAGTCTTTATAAACGGTGACTCATGAGACTTACGAAGAGCCATACCCTTATCCTGATCATACAGCGCTTTTGCACGAACAGCCTTAAGATCGACTGTATCACGTACATACTGCGGCTGATAAGGCTGTCCGCCGCCGTTTACACAGCCGCCCGGGCATCCCATGATCTCGATGAAGGTCCATCCTTCAGGATTGCCTGCAGCAAGCTTGTCCATAACGACCTTAGCAGCTGCGGCACCGGAAGCTACGGCAACCTTGACTTTCATGCCATTGAAATCAACCTCTGCTTCTTTGAGGCCTGCAGTACCACGAACAGCCAGGAAGTCAACCTCGGTGTTGTCCTTGCCGGTGAGCCAGTCATTAGCGGTACGAAGAGCTGCTTCCATAACGCCGCCTGTAGCGCCGAAGATAACAGCTGCGCCGGTATCCTCGCTGAGCGGGCTGTCATATTCTTCGTTCTCAAGAGCGGTGAATTTGATACCTGCACGCTGGATCATGCGGCCGAGCTCTCTGGTTGTGATAACGATGTCAACATCGGGATATCCGGATGCATCCTCGTCGTCACGGCCGATCTCGAACTTCTTGGCAACACAAGGCATAACGGAAACAACAACGATATCCTTCGGATCGATGCCTTCCTTCTCTGCCCAGTATGTCTTGATAACTGCACCAAGCATGGTGTGCGGCGATTTACATGTGGAGAGATGATTGATCAGATCTCCGTAATAAGTCTCGCAGAATTTAACCCAGCCCGGTGAACAGGATGTGATCATCGGAAGAACGCCATTGTTGTTGATGCGCTCAACAAGCTCGTTAGCTTCTTCTACGATGGTAAGGTCGGCACCTGCATCGGTGTCGAATACTTTGTAGAATCCAAGACGGCGAAGTGCTGCAACCATCTTGCCTTCTACGTTTGTGCCGGGCTCCATGCCGAAGCA
>CAMNGN010000125.1 GCA_946538475.1 uncultured Blautia sp. | reverse complement strand
AGACCGGTTCCTTCCACTGGCTGGATGAGCTCGCAGAGAGCAGAGAGCCTGCAGCAGCGGAAGAAGCTGCAGTGCCTGCAGAAGAAGCAGCAGTTGAAGAGGCACCTGTAGTTGAGGCGGCACCCGCAGAGGACACAACTCTTGAAGCTGCAGCGCCCGCAGAGGAAGCGGCAGTTGAGGCGGCAGCACCTGCAGAGGCGGCAGCGGTTGAAGCAGCACCTGCAGAGGCAGCAGTAGAAGCAGCGCCCGCAGAGGAAGCAGCAGTTGAAGCAGCGCCTGTAGAAGCAGCGCCGGCCGCATGAATATCCTGACGCTGGAAAATATCAGCATGACGCTCGGGAACAAGGTGATTTTCCGGGATGTCAATGCGGGTATTGAGGATAATGAACGAATAGGCGTGATCGGAGTCAACGGAACCGGTAAATCCACCATCCTTTCCATCATTGCGGGACAGACGGAGCCCGACGGTGGAAAGCTTACAACGCGGAACGGCCTTCGTATATCATACCTTCCGCAGAATCCGACCTTTGATCCTGACAAGACTGTGCTGGAGAATGTCTGCGTGTCCGTCATGGGCGAAGAACACTGGAGCATCGAGGGAGAGGCGCGTGCAATGCTGGCGCGTCTGGGGATCGAAGATCCGGATGTTTCTCCTAAGACTCTTTCGGGTGGACAGAAGAAGCGTGCGGCACTTGCAGGTGCGCTTCTTACTCCCTGTGATCTGCTGATCCTCGATGAGCCGACTAACCATCTGGACCATGAGATGATCGAGTGGCTGCAGAACCGGCTCGAAAGCTACACCGGTGCGGTCCTGATGGTCACGCATGACCGGTATTTCCTGGATGAAGTCACGAACAGGATCTGGGAGATCGACAGGGCGGACATTTTCAGATATGAGGGTAACTACGAGGTTTATCTTCAGACAAAGCAGGAAAGGCTTGATTTTGCCATGGCTGCCGAGCGGAAGATGGCAGCTCTCTACAAGCAGGATCTGGCCTGGATGATGCGCGGCGCGAGGGCGAGAGCGACCAAGCAGAAAGCGCACATTCAGCGGTTTGAGATGCTGAAGAACCGGGAGAAGATCGTGGAGGAGAGGGATGTGACGATCTCTTCCCTGCCATCGAGGCTCGGCAACAAGACGATCGAGCTGTCGGAGCTCGGTGGGGGATATGACGGGAAGCTTCTGTTTCACGATTTCACCTACACTTTTTTGAAGAATGACAGAGTCGGTATTCTGGGGCCGAACGGCTGCGGCAAATCTACGCTGCTCAGGACCATTCTGGGAATCATCCCGCCTGCAGAAGGCACGGTGAGCGTGGGCCAGACGGTAAAATTTGGATATTTCGGTCAGGAATACTGGGATTCGGGAGATTTTCTGCGGAAGAGCGAAGCCATCCCGGATCTGTCGGTTCGTGTTATTGATTATATCAAGGAAGGTGCGGAGTATATTCGCACCACCGATGGCCTTGTCTCGGCTTCTTCCATGTGCGAGAGGTTCCTGTTTGACGGGGATCAGCAGTACACGCCGATCGAATCGCTGTCGGGAGGAGAGAAGAGGCGGCTTCAGCTGCTGCGCGTGCTGATGGAGGCGCCCAATGTGCTGATCTTGGATGAGCCTACCAACGATCTGGACATCCGCACGCTTCAGGTGCTGGAGGATTATCTGGATCACTTTGCGGGAATTCTTATCACTGTTTCCCATGACAGATATTTTCTGGACAGGACCGTAAACCGGATCTTTGCCTTCAGGAAGGATGGGACGCTTTTCCGGAGCGAGGGCGGGTACGAGGAGTATCGTATACGCTGCGAGGAGGAGAATGAGCCTGCCGGTAATGCTTCTGTTGAGGATTCGAAAGGTTCGGCAAAGAGTGAAACGCGAGGACGTCAGAAGAAGGAGCGGCCCAAGACGAAGCTCAGTTATCGCGAGCAGAAGGAATATGATTCTCTGGAGCCCGAGATCGACAGGCTGACGGCCGAGTCGGAGGATCTCGATAAGCAGATGGAGAAAGCCGGCGCGGATTATATTCTGCTGCAGGAGCTGACCGGGAAGAAGGAAGAGGTCGAGGAGGAACTGGAAACGAAGATAGAGCGGTTCTTGGAGCTGCAGGAGCTGGTGGAGTCGTTTGGTGATGGAGAATAGGACTATGAAAGAGAAAAAACTGGCGGTTTTTTTTCCTGGGATTGGATATACGGCTGACAAGCCGCTGCTTTATTACAGCAGGAAGATCGCTGCTCTGCATGGGTATGACGAGAAGATCATGGCGTACACCGGATTTCCGCCTAAGATCAAGGGTGACCGGGCGCGGATGGAGCAGTCTTTTCAGATCGCACTGGAGCAGTCCCTGGAGATGCTCAAGGATGTGGACTTCTCGGAGTATGAGGACATACTGTTCATCGGTAAGAGTATCGGGACGATCGTTGCGGCGAAGATAGCCGCGGAAAGCTCCGCAAAGGACAAGATCAGGCAGATTCTTTACACGCCGCTTGAAGATACCTTCCTGTTCCCGATTGGAAAGGCGATCGCTTTTACGGGGGATGATGACCCCTGGGTAGGTCGAGAAAAGAGCCGCATCTTTAGGCTTTGTGAGGAGCGAAAGATCCCCTGCGCTTTGATTGCCTATGCGAATCATTCACTTGAGTCGAAGGATCCGTTTGCTGACATGAAAGAACTGTACAGGATCATGAAAGAGACGGAGAGGTTTATTTCCGAAGCTGACCTTTGACTTCTCAAAATGTAACAACAGGTCCTCTGACCGGTCTGAAAAGCACTGCGCTGTTAAAAACTGTTCAGACAGTACGTTAGTATGTGTTCAGCAAACTGTAAATGCCCTGAAGAAGAAAAATGCACGTAATCATACGCAAGCTCGATGCCCCACTTCCCGGCATCCACAAACCGGTTTCCGTATTTTGCGGAAAGTGTGCGAAAGCCCTCGTTCATTTTTATGCTTTCTTTATACCAATCTGAGAGGAACTGAATACCTGCATTAGAAGACCCAATGTATACAGGCGCAATGATCAGAAGGCGTTCGGGGTCCATATGTTCCGTCACAAACGCCAGAAAACGGTTCATTTTTGCGATCGGAACCTCCGCATCGGCCGTGTATGTCAGCACCAGATCGTTAGTGCCGAGCATGACCGCAAGAATTCCGGCCTCTCCGGCTTCCTTTATCATGCGGAGCACGGGTTCCTGCTGATAAGTGTGACGCACATCGGGTATTTTCCTGCCGTTCAGTCCGTTAGAAATTACCTGCCATTCTTTCCCGAGCTGCCCGGCAAAGCGGTCGACCCATCTGACTTCTGCCGGGTAGCGACCGGGCATCACTTCGGAAGGTTCATATCCGTACGTGTTCGAATCTCCAAAAAAAACTATTTTTCTCATTACGTTTCACCTCACAGTGGCCGGAATCTACATAATCAAAATTTGTAAAAGGAATAAAAGCAGTACAACCGGTTCCCGGCTCCTTATGTATCAGTATACCGGATGTTACGGTAAGTTGCGAACCGGATTGCTGCTAACTCATGACAGAATATACAAATAAGCAAGCCAAACCCCTGTTTATCATGTCATGGGCAGTGTTATCTCTTGATGAAGAAATAATAATATGTTACGATATCGTTGGAAAAATTGTTTTGCTTTTCACGGAAAGTAAGAGAAAAAAATATGAAGAGATTGTTTTATCCGGCCGTACTTGTATCAGCGCTTGTCGCGGGGAGCATTATCCCTGCAGAAACATACAGCGCCTACACAATGCGGCTTCTTCGTTATGAAGGCAATGTTGAGATACAGGATGAGGCGGGCGAGTCCCGGTTTGTCATGGAGAATGTCCGCTTTGAAAGCGGCGAAACCATGAGCACGGGAGAAGAAAGCCTTGCCTCGGTGGGACTCGATGAAGGAAGGATCGTCACCGTCGACGAAGAAAGTAAGGTCAAATTTGACCAAAACGGTGATGAGATGGAGCTCAGTCTTTCGGAGGGACAGATGCTTCTCGACGTGGAAAATCATCTGGATGAGAACGAGAGCCTGGACATCCAGACTTCCACGATGATGGTGGGCATAAGGGGTACGATCGTTCTCGCCGCTGATTATGCAGCGGGGCATCCGAATCTCCCGGAAATTCTGGATAAAGCAGAGGAGAACATGACTTCTGCAGGAACCGCAGGCCGTGTATCTGTGATCAGTCTTCTTGAGGGGCAGGCGGAGTGTACCTACACGGACAGTACCGGTAATCCTCGCAGTTTCATGCTGAGTGCCGGTCAGAAAGCGGCTGTTCTCGATGCTGATATGAACGGTCTTGCCGACTCCGAGCCGATGATCTCGGCAGTCACGGCAGAGGATCTTCGCGGTTTTGTATCTGCACAGGCGGCTGAGAATGGACCTCTGGCAGACAGGATCAGTGCCGGAACCGGCATCCCTTCATCGGACTTTTTGACACAACAAAACGGTTATGATGCACCCGTAAGGCTGATTGCGCAGAGCGCGAGCAGAATTTATGACGGAACGCCTCTTACAAGGCCGGACGATGTGCTCTGCTACGGGCTTCCCGAAGGCTTTGTATGCGAGGCGACGGCAGGCGGATCTTTGACGGACGCCGGAACGGCAGCCAATCCGGTGAGCGATTATACGATCTATAACGAATCCGGTGAGGATGTGACCGATCTGTTCACCAACGTTACCACGACGGACGGCGTTCTGGTGGTCGATCCCGCACCTGCGGTGGTGTGGACGGGCAGCGCTTCGAAGGTCTACGACGGAACACCTCTGACCAACCCGGACGCACGCCTGATCACCGCTCCCGGATATCAGACCGGGCAGGAACCCTGGAGCAATCTTTCGTATGCTGTTGCCGGAGCCGAAAGCGGACAGGCATTATACGGCGTGACCGGATCGGTGCTCGTACATGGAACCAATCCTCTGACCGGAGAGACTGAGGAGATAGAACTCCACGCAGGGAAAAAACTTTCGGTATTCCTTCACAATGAAGGAGAGGAGCAGACGATAGAATTCAGGATGCAAACCATCTCCGAAGATGAGATACCCGAAGAGGTTTTGCGGCTCTTCGCAGACAACGAGGCTCTCCTTAAAAAGTCTGCGGCAGATGCCCTGTGGGATGTAACTACGATCAGAAACCGGATAGCAGCGCTTGCCCGGACAGCAGAAGGAAGGGTAAACAAACTCGATCTTCTTGTCGGTGAAGAAGCATCGAACGATCTGTATGCGGATTATACAAATGTCCGGATCAAAATAGATACAGACATCACCGATTACAATGACAGACCTCTTTACGATCCGGAGGCTGTCTATTCACAGGTTTCACCCGTTGCGGCAAAGGTTACGGCGACGGGAAGCCAGACAGAAGTCGGAGAGAGTGTGAACACTTACACGATCGACTGGGGCGGTGCAGATTCCGGAAATTATACGGTCAGTGAAGACCTGGGAATTCTGAAGGTCCTTCCGCCCGCCCGTACCGTGAGACCTGCACCGACCGCGACTCCGGTTCCGGCACCGACCGCGATTCCGGCACCCGTGCTGATACCGACAGAGGCACCCGCGCCGATACCGACAGAGGTACCCGTACCGACACCGACAGAGGTACCCGCACCGACACCGACAGAGGCACCTGCACCGACACCGACAGAGGCACCTGCGCCGACACCGACACCTACACCTACACCAACACCGACACCGACGCCGACACCGACAGAGACACCGATGCCGACGCCGACAGAAACGCCGACAGAGAAACCGACAGAAACACCGACACCGACAGAAGCGCCGGTACTGAGACCTACAG
>CAMNGN010000124.1 GCA_946538475.1 uncultured Blautia sp. | reverse complement strand
CTTAAAAGCTTTGCGCTTTTTGAAGGAGGGGACTTACTTGTATTGGTTAAATAACTGCCCGGAATAGATTCTGCCTGAGATTATTCCCGGCTCAGATTATAACATGCGGGAAGCAGAAAACACAAGGCCGAGCCGGACAGACTGTACATTGATAACCGGATAATAAAAACTCCCTCGAAAAATATGTCGTTCCTGCCATAAACTCCCTTGAAAAATATAATCGAATGAAGAAAACTCCCTTGAAAAATATTTTTGTTTTGATAATATAGAATTCACCGGAATGATAACAATGCAATTTTAAGGAGGAAACATATATGAACCCAATGCAGCTCTTAAAAGCAAAAGACCAGCTCGGCAAATTCAAGGAAAGACATCCGAAATTCCTGCCTTTCATCAAGGCTATCGGCAAAAAAGCCGGCGCCGGTTCTGTCATCGAGGTCAAGGTGACCAACCCTGACGGCACAAGTGCTACATCAAACATCAAGCTCACCCCGGAAGATATTGCGCTTCTTAAGGGATTTCTTGGCTGACCAGGTTTTTAACCGGCCCACGGCAAAGCGGATTGCCGGATACCTTTGACTACATGGCTGTTTCATTAGATATCTAAATGAATTCACCGGTGATACGCCGGGTGAATATTCATGCAAGAAAATGTCTGATGAGGCGGCCTCGTTTGTTGTTTGGAGAAAATAATCATGAAAATATGTGGATTTAATAAAACCTCGCTGCTGGACTATCCGGGCCGCATCGCCTGTACTATCTTCCTGGGCGGCTGCAACTATCGCTGTCCTTTCTGCCAGAACAGCGGTCTGGTCCTTTCAGTCGCAGAGCAACCCGAATATTCCCGGGATGAGGCCCTTAAGTTCCTGAAGAAGAGGCAGGGAATATTGGAAGGCGTCTGCATTACAGGCGGCGAACCGACGCTTTCGGCGGAGCTTCCCGACTTTTTGCGCGAGATCAAACAGCTGGGCTACCCTGTCAAGCTGGACACCAACGGCTCCCGCCCCGGCGTAGTGAAGGCACTCGTGGAAGAGAAGCTTGTCGACAAAGTGGCGATGGACATCAAGACAAGCATAGAAAATTACGGGCTGCTCACCGGCCTTGATGCTCCGGACACCGGGGCGGTGAAAGAGACCGCGTCGTTTCTCATGAACTCGGGCATAGAATATGAGTTCCGCACTACCGTGGTGCGTGAGCTGCATACCGCCCGGGACTTCGAAGAGATCGGCTCCTGGCTCCGCGGAGCAAAAGAGTACTATCTGCAGGCCTACCGCGACTCCGAAAATGTGATTCATCCCGGCTTTTCATCCTGCACTGAGGAGGAGATGAATGCCTATCGGGATATCCTGAAACGCACGATCGACAGGGTCGAGGTGCGCGGAATATGAACCGCACAATCGGCATGATAGATACGCGTTATTGCCATCTAAAACCGATTGCTAACCCTCCCCAACCGTGATAAACTGATAGCAGAGAATAAATAATTCAGCATTGGAGGGTACCCATATGGCAAAGAATGCAGAAGAACTTCTTCAGGGCTTTTTAGAGGGACAGTATGACGATCTTCTCCTGGACATCTACGCGGACGAGAGTGTACTTGACCATCAGAGAGACAGATATGTTCATGCGCTCAGAAGCTTCACCGAGATTTTCGGAGACAAAGAGGTGGAAATTTACAGCGCACCGGGCAGAAGCGAAGTTGGCGGAAACCACACCGACCATCAGCACGGACAGGTGCTCGCGGCATCGGTCAACCTCGATGTGATCGCAGTGGCGGCACCGACGGATGACGAACTGATGCAGGTCAAATCCGAAGGCTACGAGCAGATCGCGGTGAGCACACACGCACTTGACGTGGACGACCTCGATTACGGCACATCCAAAGCACTGATCCGCGGAACAGCTGCGGCCTTCAAGGAAAGAGGCTATAAGATCGGCGGATTCCACGCCTTCATGACCAGCGAAGTGCTCGGCGGTTCCGGACTTTCTTCCTCCGCTGCTTTCGAAGTGGCAGTAGGAAACATCCTCTCGGGGCTCTACAACGACGGCGAAGTAGATGCGGTCACCATCGCAATCGCGGCACAGTATGCCGAGAACAAATACTTTGGCAAACCCTGCGGCCTGATGGACCAGATGGCTTCTTCCGTCGGCTCGCTCGTCAACATCGATTTTAACGATCCCGAAGACCCCGTTATCCGCAAAGTTAACGCGGATTTCCAATCCTTCGGACACAGCCTCTGCATCGTAGACACCAAGGGTTCCCATGCGGACCTCACCGACGAATACGCAGCGATCCCGGTAGAGATGAAATCGGTAGCGGCATATTTCGGAAAAGAATACCTTCGTAAAGTAGACGAGGAAGAATTCCTGCAGAAGCTTCCCGAGGTCCGTGAAAAATGCGGTGACCGCGCGACACTTCGTGCCCTGCACTATTTTGAGGATCACAAGAGGGTGACCTATGAAGTCGAAGCGCTCGAGGAAGGCAACTTTGACGAATTCAAACGCCTGATCACCGAGTCCGGCAACTCCAGCTTCAAATATCTGCAGAACGTTTATTCCAACAAAGACGTCCACACCCAGAACGTCTCTGTGGCGCTTGCCCTCTCCGAGCTTATCCTCAAAGGAAGAGGAGCGGTCAGAGTACACGGCGGCGGTTTTGCGGGAACCATCCAGGCATTTGTGCCGAACGATGTCGTAGCAGAATACAAAAAAGGCATGGAAGCCTGCTTCGGGACCGGCGCCTGCTATGTTTTAAAGGTCCGTAAATACGGAGGAATGAGAGTGCTGTGATGAAAAAAAGAGAAGAACGAAAAATTGGCAGTGCGGCTGTTTCGGTGCGCAGGCTGTTTTTTGTCCTGCTCACTGTGCTCCTTGTGTCGGCCGGGGCATTTCCGGCAGCAGCTTCCTCGTCGTCCGATGAGACCAGAGGAATGCTGGATGAATTCCTGGAAGGTTTTTCGTCCGTTCTGGGCGAGAATCGCTCTCTCAGGAATGCCGAGATCGAAAAGATCCCGGATCAGAAATACACGGGAAGAGCCATCACACCTACAGTAAAAGTTTATTATCTGGGCCTCAGGCTCAAAAGAGGCACCGACTACACGGTGACCTACACAGCTAACCGAAGCGTCGGAACGGCAAAATGCAAAATTACCGGCAAAGGAAAATACACCGGTACAAGGACAGTGTCGTTCAAGATCGTTCGCAATCCCGGGTCTGCGGGGAGTACTTCCTCGAAGACTTCGGGCAAGACCTTCAGGGTCAAGCTTTCGAAAGATACCTACATTTACAATGGAGAGTATCGCAAGCCAAGCGTCAAGGTGACAGCCGGAAACAAGAGCATCACCGCGCGGAACTATACCGTCAAATATTCCGACAACCGGAGCGTGGGTACAGCCACCGTGACGGTCACCGGAAAAGGCGACTACAGCGGGTATAAAGGCACTGCGATGTTTACGATCACCCTAAAAAAACCGTCGCTCAGCTCGGTGAAGAGTACCACAGAGGGGCAGCTTTACGCCAAGTGGCAGAAAGATACCCAGGCCGACGGCTACCAGATCCAGTACTCGACCCGCAAGAACTTCAGCGATAACGACAGGACTAAGCTTGTAAAGAGCGGCAGGATAATGGACTGTACCATCGAGAAGCTGACATCGGGGAAGAAGTATTACGTGAGAATGCGTTCCTTTAAGAAGGTCGGCTCGAAGAACAGTTATAGCGAGTGGAGTGCGGTTAAGGAAAGAACGATTAAGTGAAACAGGGGTGGAACAGGGGGACGGTTCCTTGTTCCAAGGGTGAAAGTCTATAGGATTGCTTTCTATTTCGACCCTTGGAACAAGGAACCGTCCCCCTGTTCCACTGTGAAGGAGAAGCACACATGCCAACCGGTAAAAGAATAATATCATGCAAGCCCGAAATAAAGGAAAAGCAACTGCTGTGGTCATGGAAGATGGAGGCGGAGGCGGGTTACGCCGGACCGAAAAGCGGTAAGCTTTGCATCAACTACCCGTACAAATTGGACGCGGTGCCCGAGGGTATCCTTGCAGTGCCTGCCATCGGATGCCTGCTCCCGCTAGCGGTAAAACAGGGGGCGGACATTCGGGTGCCTGTCTGTGACGAAGACTTCTTCCGCAGCCTGCCCCGCTTCCGCAATGCAGCGTACCCCTCCGAAGAGGGAGAAAAGAGCCGCATCAGAGCCCTTGAGGTGCAGAAGAATGCACAGGAGACGGACAAAAAGATCGAATCTGTCCTCTTCTACGAGGGCACGACCGACACCTACTTCAGCCTTGCAGAAAACGCTGCTTTTCGGCCCGATGCGGTGCAGATCGTAAGCAGCACATTTATCAGGGAGCAGAAGGAAAAATCCACCCGGCTGGCGGAAAAGGCAAAGACCTCTGCCGGTGTTTTTGGCACGTCCAATTATCGGATATGGTACTACGGCATGCCGGACTGCGCCGAGGAGAGCCTTGCGGCGGCGGCCATTCTTGTACCGATGGCCTGGATGCGAAAGAGAAAACAGATTATCATACCGACCAAAAAGCCTGCTGATGAAGAACAGAGCAGCCTCTCAGAACAAACATTGGCTTCTGATGCAAACCCGGACGAGAAAATCACTTTCGCGGAAGCCCTCGATCTGCTGACTGCGGGAAACATGCGGGTAGTTACGAGCGGAAGCGGCGTGTCTGAGGAGGAAAAGCAGGATACACTGCGGCAGCTTCTTCGCCGTACAAGGCTGGTTCATGCACAGATCGCGGTGGATATGGAGCTCGATGAAAAAGAGGACGACCGTCCTGCGGCATCTGAGGCGGATTCCCGGCGCGCATACGTGATCGGCTCAACGACGCACAACAACCTGGGCGATCATCTGATCGCGGCATCGACCATCCGGTTTTTGCACGAAGTGAGGCCGGACCTCGACATCATCCAGGTTCCCTACAGCGATTATTATAAGATGAAGGAAAGCCTGCAGCAGGAGATCACCCCGAAGGATCTTCTGGTCTTTCTGGGCGGCGGCTTCTTTGGAAACATATGGGCTTACAGCGATGAGATGCGCCGAGATGCGTTCCGCACCTGGCCGGACAATCAAAAGATCATGTTCCCACAGAGTGTTTTTTTCACGGAGGACGAAGAAGGTCACAGCAGTCTCGAAGAGGCGCAGCAGACCTACTGCCGTGAGGAAGATATTCTGGCCTTCAGAGACCGTGTGTCGTACGACTTTGCCATTGAGCACTTCAAAGGCCGCATTTTCCTCGCCCCCGACATAGTCATGTATCACGCCCTGCCCGAGTACTACGGAATGCAGCGGAGCGGTGCGCTGATGGTTATGAGGAGTGATAAGGAGAAGAAGCTGACAGCCGAAGCCGAAGAGCAGATACTGCAGCAGCTGGAAGAGAAGGGCTTTGCGGTCAAATATGCGGACAATTGCACACTGAGCGGGGTGAAAGTCGAAGGGCGCGAGGTTCAGCTGGATGTTTTGATCAGAAAGTATGCGGAGAGCAGTGTCGTGGTGACCGACAGGCTGCACGGCGCAGTGATATCCGCGATTACCGGTACACCGTGCGTGGTGTTTGGGAATAACCATCATAAGATCGCAGGGGCGATGGAGTGGTTGAAAGATGTGCCTTATGTCCGGTATGTGACGGACCTCGACGGGTTTGCGGAGGCGCTGGAGGCGGTGCTTGCAGTGGAGGATTTGGAGTATCCTGAGGAGAAGGTGCAGAAGGGGTTTGAGGAGTTTAGGGAGGCGGTAAGCCTGCTGTAATGAGTAAATGGGGATGAGTAAATGGGGACGTTTCTCTATGACATTTTTGCGAGCAAAAATG
>CAMNGN010000123.1 GCA_946538475.1 uncultured Blautia sp. | reverse complement strand
ACCATTTCAGAAATCTTTTCTGATACAGAAAAGCAGAAGTACCACAAACGTACCATGAAAAAGATGTAAGAGCACAAAAAGAAGGAGCAGCATTCTTTGCCACTCCCTCTTACAACTCCTTATTCTGTTGGACTTATAGAATTGACATATTGACTATAGGATGTTAGAATTTCTTTATCCTCGAAAGAGGATAGAGGCACTGCAATAAGACGGCAGGCGGTTTAGCTACACCTTCCGAAAGGAGGTGAAGCGTATGCGAATTACTTTACATATTGGTGGTTTTACCATCACTGTTATCGTAAAACGCAGAAATCGCCACTCTGCCAAGTGACGATTTCTGAATTCGTTTAGAAATTGATTAACTTCTAAGAGCTAAACCGCCTGACGGCAGTGCCTCTTTACATTTTCATTTTAAATCAGCTGCGGTTTCCTGTCAAGATTATTTGTGCTTGTATCCTGTATAGATACACAGTGCAAAGAAAACACATGCCAGGATCGCAAATCTTTTATGCCATTTCATAGCGCATTACCCGAAGTATCTCTTAAGAAGGCCTGCGAATGCCTTGCCGTGTCTTGCCTCGTCGCGAGCCATTTCATGAACGGTGTCATGAATAGCGTCGAGGTTGAGTGCTTTCGCTCTCTTAGCCAGATCGGTTTTGCCTGCAGTTGCGCCGTTCTCAGCTTCTACTCTCATCTCAAGGTTTTTCTTGGTGGAATCGGTAAGAACTTCGCCCAGAAGCTCTGCAAATTTTGCAGCATGCTCTGCCTCTTCAAAAGCAGCGGTCTTCCAGTATTCGCCGATCTCAGGATAGCCTTCTCTATAAGCAACGCGGCTCATGGCAAGATACATACCAACCTCGGAGCACTCGCCTGTGAAGTTGGAACGAAGATCTTCGATGATGTCTTCCGGTGCACCCTGTGCAACACCTACTACATGCTCAGCTGCCCAAACCATCTCATCGCCCTGTTTGGTGAATTTGGAAGCCGGAGCTTTACATACGGGACATGCCTCGGGAGCGGCATCGCCTTCATAAACATAACCACATACATTACATACCCATTTTGCCATAATTTTAATCTCCTTTTAGAAAAGTTAGAATGGTTTAAAACAGGAATTATTCCTGTTTTTAATCTATCATATTTACTGTGTTATGTCAAGCACAGTCGCTGCAGATGCCCGTGAAACTCCCGGTAAAACCGGAGATTTTCCCGGGGCATTTTTGCTCTGCCTCGGTGATGAGCGGTTCGACATTGATATCCTCAAGATCAAAGATCCTGTGGCAGCGAGTGCAGATGAAATGACAGTGGTCCTCTGTCCTCGCGTCAAAATGGTCCGCTCCGGCAAAGCCGGAAAGCTTGTTGATCTGCCCGAGTTCGGTCAGCAGATTCAGGTTGCGGTAGACCGTTCCCAGGCTGATATTCGGATAACGCATCCGGACATTTTCATAGACGACGTCCGCGGTCGGATGATCGCGTCGCCCCTCCAGAAAGCGGAGTATAGACTCCCTCTGACGGCTGTACTTATGAGCGGCCATAATTTCCCTCCTCTCAGGCAGAAACGGTGGTCAGGCAGTTATTTCGGATCTTGTCGACGAGCCGGTGTAATCATTAAAACAATAACAATTACTATTTTTAGAATACATTATTTTACAGATATTGTCAATTATACGCCGGAGCTCATAACTAAAGTGTGACTTTTTGTCACATAGAATAAAACACAAGGTTGCCGAGAATGTGCATTTCATGTAATATATATAGGTTAAGATTTTTTTATAAAGGAAAGGATAACCTATGATTGCAGGAATGACATATTATCAAATTGCCGCATACTTTCTTATCTATTCGTTTCTCGGATGGTGCCTGGAGGTGGTCTATGCGGCAATAAAAATAGGAAAAGTGATCAACCGTGGCTTTTTGAACGGGCCGGTATGTCCGGTCTATGGATTTGGTGTCATCGCGGTGTTTGCGCTTACGAAAACCGTTCTGCCCAATCTGTATGCCATGTCGGAAGAGCGCATGTCGACGGGGAGCGAAGCAGGAGAGCTGATCATTCTCTTTTTGATGGGGATGATACTCACGACCCTCATCGAGCTTATAGCCGGCTGGCTTCTTGATGTGTGTTTTCACGCCCGTTGGTGGGATTACAGCAATGTGCCGCTCAACTTCAAGGGCTATATCTGCCTGCCGTTCAGTATCATCTGGGGTGTGGCGATAGTCTTTGTCGTAAAAGTCGTTCAGCCGCTGATGGAAAAAGGCAGCACATTCAATGAGCCCACACAGGCAGGATGGATCATCATGGCCATACTGTACGTTATCTATGTGGCGGATTTCATCGTTACAGTCCTGATCGTCGCCGGTATGAACAAGAAACTTACAGAGCTCGATGAGATCCAGCAGAAGATGCGGATCGTGAGCAACGGACTCAGTAAGACACTCGGCGAGAATACGATCCAGACACAGCAGAAGCTGGATGAGACAAAGGCGCAGGCACAGCAGAAGATCGACGAGACCAAGGCACAGGCACAGCAGAAGATGGACGAGGCACGTGTGCAGGCGCAGCAGAAAGTGGACGAGGCACGCCTGCAGGCCCATCTTGCAAGTGCCGAGATGAAGGAGCGCCAGGAAGAAGCTATGGAGAAACTGCACGCAAGGAAAGCGGCTCTGGAACAGCAGCTGCTTGCAAACAGAGTGTTCGGTGCCGGCAGATTGATCAGGGCGTTCCCGGGAGCGGTACACGATCGATATGATTCAGTGCTTGATGCATTGAAGGAGAAAGCCGCCGGGGCGAAGGCTGCGGTGAGCGGGAAGAGATGATGAAACAATCTGGGTCAATGGGGACGTATCTCTTTGGCCCATTTTTGCTTGCAAAAATGGGCCAAAGAGATACGTCCCCATTGACCCGAGCTTTTGGATATGTTACGATTTTAAAAGTATGAAACTATGGAGGTAGAGCAACAATGGAAAAACAGAAATTTTATATGACCACCGCGATTGCCTACGCGTCCGGCAAACCTCATATCGGCAATACGTACGAGATCGTTCTGGCGGACGCCATCGCGCGTTACAGAAGGATGCAGGGATATGACGTTTTCTTCCAGACCGGCACGGACGAGCATGGTCAGAAAATAGAGGAAAAAGCCAAAGCCGCAGGCATCACCCCGAAGGAATATGTGGATAATGTGGCGGCCGAGATCAAACGCATCTGGGACCTGATGAACACTTCCTATGATAAGTTCATCCGCACCACCGATGATTATCACGAAAAACAGGTCCAGAAGATGTTCAAAAAGATGTACGCAAAAGGCGACATCTACAAGGGCGCTTACGAGGGCTGGTACTGCACACCGGATGAGTCCTTCTGGACAGAGTCTCAGCTGGTCGACGGCAAATGTCCCGAGTGCGGCCGCGAAGTGGTAAAGGCAAAAGAAGAGGCCTACTTCTTCCGTATGAGCAAATATGCCGACAGACTGATCGAGCACATCAACACTCATCCCGAGTTTATTCAGCCGGAGTCCAGGAAGAACGAGATGATGAACAACTTCCTGCTCCCGGGCCTTCAGGACCTTTGCGTCTCCCGTTCCTCTTTCAAATGGGGAATCCCGGTAGACTTTGACGAGAAACACGTGGTGTATGTATGGCTCGACGCGCTGACCAACTACATCACCGGCATCGGCTATGACGCGGACGGAGAAAGCACCGAGCAGTTCAAGAAAGACTGGCCGGCGGACCTGCACCTGATCGGTAAGGATATTATCCGTTTCCATACCATCTACTGGCCGATCTTCCTGATGTCCCTCGACCTGCCGCTTCCCAAGCAGGTGTTCGGCCATCCGTGGCTGCTGCAGGGCGACGGCAAGATGAGCAAGTCCCGTGGAAACGTGATCTATGCGGACGACCTTGTCGACTTCTTCGGCGTAGATGCAGTCCGTTATTTCGTACTGCACGAGATGCCGTTCGAGAATGACGGTGTGATCACCTGGGAGCTTCTGGTAGAGCGCATCAACTCCGAGCTGGCCAACACGCTCGGCAACCTGGTGAACCGTACCATCTCCATGTCCAACAAATACTTTGGCGGCGTGGTGACACGCACGGGTGAGACCGAGCCGGTGGATGAGGATCTCAAATCCATGATCCTGGAGATCCCCGGAAAGGTAAACGCAAAGATGGATCAGCTGCGTGTGGCAGACGCGATGACCGAGATCTTTGCGCTGTTCAAACGCTGCAACAAATATATCGATGAGACGATGCCGTGGGTTCTCGCAAAGGATGAGAGCAAAAAGGCCCGCCTGGAAGAAGTGCTCTACAATCTGGTAGAAGGAATCTGCATCGGCGCGACCCTTCTGGAGCCGTTTATGCCGGGGACGACAGAGAGAATTCTCGTTCAGCTCTGCGCGCCGAAGCGTTCGTTTGAGGAGCTTGGTACATGGGGCCTGTATCCGTCCGGAAACAAGGTGACCGAGAAACCGGAGATCCTCTTCGCAAGACTTGACCTCAAAGAAGTGCTTGATAAGGTCGAAGCGATGCATGCGGCTTCCGAGGCTCCCGCAGAGGATAAGAAGGAAGAAGAGCCGGGCATCGATATCGAAGCAAAGCCCGAGATCACCTACGATGATTTTGCGAAGCTGCAGTTCCAGATCGGCGAGATCATCGCCTGCGAGGCGGTAAAGAAATCGCGCAAACTGCTGTGCAGCCAGGTGAAGATCGGCAGTCAGGTGAGACAGATCGTGTCCGGGATCAAGTCGGGATATTCACCCGAGGAGATGGTCGGCAAGAAAGTCATGGTCGTCACCAACCTGAAGCCTGCCACATTGGCGGGACAGAAGAGCGAAGGCATGATCCTCTGCGCTGAGGATGCCGAAGGAAATCTGTCGCTCATGGTTCCTGACAGAGATATGCCGGCAGGCGCGGAAGTGTGCTGAGAATGCCGATATTTGATACACACACGCATTACGACGATGAACAGTTTAACGAGGACAGGGACGGGCTGATCCGTTCCCTGCCCGAGCATGGGATAGGGACGATCATGAACGTCTGCGCTTCGGTCCGAAGTCTGGACAGGATCGTTCCGATGACCCGGCAGTATGAGCATGTCTACGGCGCTGCGGGGGTTCATCCCGACTATGCCGACGAGATCACGCAGGAAGTCCTGGACAAACTTCGCTCAATTCTGGCGGAGCCTAAGATCCTCGCGGTGGGGGAGATCGGGCTCGATTACTACTGGCACAAGGAAGAGGAGAGTCATCTTCTCCAACAGAAGACCTTTCGGCAGCAGCTGGATATCGCCCGGGAGATGAAAATGCCCTTTGTGATCCACAGCAGGGACGCGGCGGAGGATACGCTGCGCATTGTGAAGGAATATATGAAGGGCGGCATGTACGGCGGTGTCATGCACTGCTACTCCTACAGCAAGGAGCTGGCAAAAGAATATCTGGATATGGGGCTGTATCTGGGAATCGGCGGGGTCGTCACCTTCAATAACGGACGAAAGCTGAAAGAGGTGGTGCAGATGGCACCGCTGTCTCAGCTGGTGCTTGAGACCGACTGCCCATATCTGGCGCCCGTACCGTTTAGGGGCAAGAGAAATTCTTCGTTGAATCTGCCCTACGTGGTAAGAGCAATAGCCGAATTAAAAGGAATAACAACCGAAGAGATAGTCGCCGTGACCGAAGAAAATGCACGCCGGCTGCTTCTAAAATGAAATCGGGGACGATTCCTCGTTCCAAAAATGGAACGAGGAACCGTCCCTGATTTTATTAAAGCGTGCCCACCCTCGTAAAGGCCTCAGGGTGTTTCCCCTACTCCTTTCACGTAATCATAATCCT
>CAMNGN010000122.1 GCA_946538475.1 uncultured Blautia sp. | reverse complement strand
CATGCAAATCGCCTCCGGCGATGGGACGAATCCCTTGTATGCTTTACTTTTTTAGACCGCAATCGCGCAGCAAGTGCGCAATTCGGCTGAGAATAGAATAACTGAATACTTACAGTTGCACTTGCAGTTTTATGTCTACCCCTTTATAATAAGAAATCGAAAGACTTAGAAAGAAGGTACCAAATTGAGTAGAAGAAGAAAAAGACGGGCGGCCCCGATGCTGCTCCCTGCGATCATCTTTCTTGCAGTAATCGCGGCAGCGGTAGTTGTTGTCGTGTTGACACAGAATAAAAGTGGAGTAAAAAATGCCGATATAGAGAGTACGGTGGCCCGTTTACAGGCGCTGGAGGCCAGGGATGTCAATGCGATCGGCAGCACCTCGGAAGCAGCCGGTGATACGGCCGGTACCGGAGATACAGGTACAGACAGCTCATCCGCGGCCGAATCTTCAGGCACCCCTGCTTCGGAAGATTCTCTGCCGGCTATTCAGCAGAGTATCCTGGACGGCAGCGGAATCCTGGACAATGTAGCGATCCGTCAGACGTTTGCCAATACGGCGATCGTCGGCGATTCCATCACCGAATCCACCTGGGAATACGGCTATCTGGATCAGGACGTTGTTATCAGTCAGAGAGGTCTCTCGGTGATCAACGCCGATGAGCAGATCGCGACAACGATCGCCATGCATCCGAAGGCTGTTTTTATGGCATTCGGTGCCAACGACCTTGAATCCTATGAGTCAAACGTACAGGGCTTTATCGATGGCTATAAGATGCAGGTCCAAAAGCTTCTGGATGCTCTTCCCGGAGTTCCGATCTACATCAACTGCATTCTTCCGCTCACGGAGAGTGCCATTGCCGCGACTCCCGCGCTTCAGTATTATCCGCAGTATAACGAAGCGCTCAGCGCCATGTGCGACGAATTCGGACTCACTTACATAGATGATTCGTTTATCGTGGAAAATGACAGCAGCATCTATGAACCGGACGGAGAACATGTCATTTCGGAGTACTACCCGAAATGGCTGAGTTATATGGCCGCCGTTGCAGGCCTGTGATCCCGTTTTGTCAATAACACAGATTGGAGACATATATGCCCATTTCCAAAAGCCTGATCATCAAAACCGCCATGATTCTGTTTTTGGCCGCTTATCTCGTACTGATCTACACGTCCGATAACGCCAAAAATGTACCCATGGACGATATCGCCGCTCAGATGGAAAGCTCTGACACCTTAACCGCCATGCAGAAACGCGACAAGGGCGACCTTCAGCGATACTATTCTATCATGGACACGGATACCGACGGTTTTCTCTTTTATAAAGATGTCTCACCCATGTCGGTCAACGAAATGCTGATCGTCAAGGCCGGGAATAAATCCGATGCCGAAAAATTTCTTGAAGCAGCCGAGGCTCACCTCGAAAGTCAGGAGAACGTGTTCGGCGCATACGGCACCGATCAGATGGCTCTTCTGGGAGACGCATCGGTCGAGTCACGCGGGGATTACGTGTGGTACATGTGCGGTCCCGACGCGTCTGCGTGGCATGATGCTTTTATGAAATTGATTTAACCTTCCTTCGAATTATTGTCTCGTACCGGTCCAATGGAGCTTTCCTTTGGATCCTGAATGGAGTAAAACATGGTATTCAGCAGCATCTTTTTTATCTTCTGTTTCCTTCCGATCTTTATGCTGATCTACTATCTTGTTCCGGGAAAAGGAAAAGATATCGTCCTGATCATCGGAAGTCTCTTATTCTACGCGTGGGGAGAACCGAAATATGTGATCCTGCTGATCTTTTCGGCAGTGTTCAACTATTTTATGGGGCTCGAGCTGAATGACTGCCCCGAAGAATCCCGCCGCCTGAATATGGTCTTTACCGTCGTCGTAAATCTGTTCATCCTGGGCTTCTTCAAGTATTACGCGTTTCTTCTGGATTCGATCGGCTCTGTGTTCAGGATCACACTCTCCCATCCGGAGCTGTCGCTTCCCATCGGTATTTCTTTTTACACATTCAAGAATCTCTCTTATATTCTTGATGTGTACAATGATAAGATCGATCCCGAGCCCAATTTTCTCACCTTCTGTGTGTACAGTATGATGTTCCCGCATATGGCTGCCGGCCCGATCGTCAGGTATGCCGACATCGAGCATCAGCTTGTCCGCCACCCGGTAAGTATCCCGAAATTCGGCGTGGGTGCGGAGTATTTTATCAAAGGTCTTGCGAAGAAGGTCATTCTTGCCGACAACCTTGCGGTAATCTACGCAGCGATCAGCTCCCGCGGAAGCAATGCGGTGCTGACCGCATGGATCGGAATATTTGCCTACACCATGCAGATCTACTTCGATTTCAGCGGCTACTCCGATATGGCCATCGGCCTCGGAAAAATGCTGGGGTTTGACTTCCTGAAAAACTTTGATTATCCTTACCTGTCCGAGAACGTTGCGGAATTCTGGCGAAGATGGCATATCTCGCTGGGCAGCTGGTTCCGCGATTATATTTACATTCCGCTTGGCGGAAACCGTGTGTCTGTTCCAAAGCACATCCGCAATATTCTTGTCGTATGGGCCCTTACGGGACTCTGGCACGGCGCAAGCTGGAACTTTGTTCTGTGGGGTGTGTACTACGGTCTCCTGCTTCTGCTGGAAAAGTTTGTCCTGGGAAATGTGCTTGACAGCCTGCCTGTGTTTGTCCGAAGGATCTACACGATGTTCTGTGTCATGATCGGATGGGTATTTTTCAGCCAGACAAGCTTTCCGGGAATTGCCAAATATCTGGGGACGATGTTCGGGCCTGCGGCGTCAGGTTTTGCGGATACTGCAACTTTCTACTACTTCAGGACCGGTATCGTGCTGTTTGTCATCTGCATCATTGCATGCAGACCGAATCTGCAGAATCAATTCAGGAAACTCATGAAACGGAATATGGCCGTGGCCATCGCCATCGATGTCATTCTTCTGGCTCTTGCCACAGCATTCATGGTCTATAATTCATACAGTCCGTTCTTGTATCAGCAGTTCTGATGCAAAGAGGGAGGAGGATACACTGTATGGCTAAACGCAGCAACAAACCATTTTTTAATAAACTCGGTACTTTCTTTTTTGCGGTCATCCTGATCGTCTTTCTGATCAATCTTATTCTTCCCGACCGCTCGTTCTCTGATAAGGAGAACCGGGTACTGTCTTCTTTCCCTGCCGTCAATCTCGCGCAAATGGCGTCAGGAAGGCAGGAACCCAAGTATGAGACCTATGTGAACGATCAGTTTTTCCTCCGCGATTTCTGGATCACGCTGAAAGCCGGAGCGGACAGGCTGATGGGTAAGGTCGAAAACAACGGCGTGTGGCTCTGTAAAGATGGATACCTGATGGAAAACTTTACTGCCCCCACACCCGACCGCCTGGAGGCCAATATTGCGGCCATTGATGCTTTTTCGGACAGGCACCCGGAGCTCTCCAAGTCGATGATCATCGTGCCGAATGCAGTGAACATCATGTCCTCGAGGCTTCCTGCAGGAGCTCTTACCGTCGATCAGAACAGCTATCTTGACGAGGTTAAGAATTCCGTCAAGGAGCACGGTGTCTCCTTTATCGATCTGCGGGAAACGCTGAGCAACCACAGCCTTGAAAGGATCTATTATAAGACCGATCATCACTGGACCACCCTGGGCGCTTATTACGGCTATCTCGCATCTGCGGATCAGCTGGGTCTGGATACTTCCATTCTCACCTACGATCAGCTTCCTGTCTCCGATTCGTTTCAGGGAACGCTGTCAGCCAAGAGCGGTTTCCGGTCCGGAGAGAAGGAAGAAATGTATGTGTTCCTTCCCAGAAACGACACGGCTCCGGAATATGTCGTGAATTATGTCGATGACAGGACCAGAGTCGCCAGCTTTTATCAGACAGACCGTCTGGAGACGAGAGACAAATACGCCATGTTCCTGAACGGCAACCACGCGCAGGTAAAGATCAACACTCCGACGGCTGATGACCGTACGCTGCTCATCTTCAAGGATTCCTATGCAAATTGTTTTGTGCCGTTCCTCGGACCGCACTACAGAAACATTATTCTTATCGATCCGAGATATTATTATGGGAATATAGAAGAACTGATCGCGGCGGAAGGCGTAAGCGAGATACTTTATCTCTACAATGCCAACACCTTCTTCCTGGATACCTCGCTCGAGCTTACGCTTGCTGCTTCGGGAGAAGAATCTGCCATAACAGATGCGGCGGAAAGCACCCCCGCTGACGGTGCCGCGGCTGCAGACACCACAGCAACCGAACCGTCGACGAGTGATACCGCTGCTGAGGGTACATCGACCGAAACAACAGAAGGAAGCACCGGCACTGAAGGTACAGAAACCACCGAAGGTAGTACTGAAAGCTATGATTCTTCATCGGACGATGCAGGGTACGATGAGAGTTATGATTATGATTATGATTCGAGTTATGACGAGAGTTATGACGAGAGTTACGATTATGACTTGGATTATGATTACGATTATAGTTATGAGGAAGATTATTCCGGCTATTAAGAAACACAGGGGGACGGTCCTTTTGTGTTCGCGCACAGGTAGGAGGCGCACATAGTGCGCATCCCCTATGCGCGAACACAAAAGGACCGTCCCCCTGTGTTTCCCGCTCATATCCACTTAAACAGCATCGGATACACCCCAAAGTCAACAAATGCCACTATCGCATACCTGCAGCACCTGACCATCAACGAGGCATATGTCCCGCTTTCCAGAAATTCTGTCGAGAAGGGAAGCTTAAGGACAGCGTTAAGTCCGACAAAAAGAGCCAGTCCCAGTACCACGCGAATGCAGCAAAAGACGACCTTTTTTGTATTCTCAAAACCAACGTACTCTTCTTCGAAGATCGACCCCGCCATAAAACCGATCAGCAGCCCCAGGCCACTGTAATAGTCGGTACTTCTGCAATAGATCATTCCGGGCAGGGTCATTGCCAGGATCACTGCGTAGAAAACATTTCTGTTTTGAATCTTACTGTTCAGCCACGGCACAAAAAGAATAACGATAATACCGAGGAGCCATCCGCACAGCACGTCTGTAGGATAATGAGCACCCACTACTACTCTTGAAAACCCGACCAGGAATGTAACAATTACTGCAATGGCAGTCATCCACCGTTTTTTCAAAAACCTCGCAAGGCCACCGTAGAACGTGGCTGCGTTTGTAGAGTGTCCGCTGGGGAAGGAATAGCCCTGTGCGCTGATATCATACAGATCGGCGTCCTTATCGATGAGTCTCAGCAGTTTGATATTCTCATGGTCAAAATATGGCCTTCTGCGGATAAATATATTCTTCAGCATCGGGTTCCAGACACAGGTCATGCACATATTAAGGCCAAGATATTTACCCATCTGTTTATTCAGGCCCCAGTATATCAGCCCCAGAAGAAGTACCAGAACAGTCTCTTCACCCAGCGCGGAAAACTGAGAAATAACCTTGCATACCGATGGTCCAAAATGACTCTGAAACCACTCCATCAGTGGTGCCTCGAAGCCCAGCCAAAAACTTCTTCCAACAAGCTCCATGTCAAAAACCCTCCTTAACCCTGATGTATAAAAAAAAGAGACCCGGTCTTCACCGGATCTCAGAGGTGCCACCCGGATTTGAACCGGGGATAGAGGTGTTGCAGACCTTTGCCTTACCACTTGGCTATGGCACCATACCTCCCCCTGTTGGACTCGAACCAACGACACCGCGGTTAACAGCCGCGTGCTCTACCGACTGAGCTAAGGAGGAATATATGAAGAATTATACCTTCAAAACTGCATACATGCAAGCATCAAATGCTTTTTGTTTTAAGAA
>CAMNGN010000121.1 GCA_946538475.1 uncultured Blautia sp. | reverse complement strand
CGAACATATTCCCTCAGGAGGAATATCAAAAACGGGTAAATGAACTCCACCGTCTGGTGTCCGAGATGCATTTCGGGCATCCGGTTACGATCATAGACGGCAAATACGACCCTCAGGAATTCTTCGAGACAGCCAAAGGACTCGAAGATGTCCCTGAGGGGGGAGAAAGATGCTTTAAATGCTACAGGCTCAGGCTTAATGAGGCAGCCCGCCTGGCGGCAGAGGGCGGATACGATTATTTTACGACCACACTTTCCATCAGCCCTCTCAAAAACGCGGGAAAGATAAACGAGATCGGGGAGGAGCTTGCCGGCATCTACGGAGTAAGCCATCTTCCGTCAGATTTCAAAAAGAAGAACGGGTATAAGCGTTCCATCGAGCTGTCGACGGAGCATGATCTTTACCGGCAGAATTTCTGCGGGTGCATCTATTCGAGACGGCAAAGAAACGATAATCAGCAAAATGCATAAATATACTGTTTGCATTTTGTGAAATGTGTGGTACACTAATCCACAAGATTTTTAAGAAAGAAGGGTATATATGGCTCAGCTTTGGGGAGGCCGTTTTACAAAAGAGACGGACCGGCTTGTCTACAATTTTAACGCATCTGTCAGCTTTGACCAAAAATTCTACAGGCAGGATATCCGCGGCAGCAAGGCACATGTCGCCATGCTCACCCGTCAGGGAATCCTGACCGAAGAGGAAGGCAGGCTGATCACCGAAGGTCTGGACGGGATTCTGAGAGACGTAGATAACGGCACTCTCGAGATCACCGATGAATATGAGGATATCCACAGCTTTGTGGAAGCGGTGCTCACAGAACGTATCGGGGACGCAGGCAAAAAGCTTCACACCGGAAGAAGCCGCAACGATCAGGTCGCTCTTGACATGAAGCTTTATGTGAGAGACGAGATCGACGAGCTGGATATGCTTCTGAAGACGCTGCTTACAGAGCTGCTTGCCGTGATGAAGCAGGGGGCAGAGGTCTATATGCCCGGCTTCACACATCTTCAGAAAGCACAGCCTGTGACGCTCGGTCACCATGTCGGTGCATACTTCGAGATGTTCCGAAGAGACCGGGGCCGGCTTGCGGATGTCCGCAAAAGGATGAACACCTGTCCGCTGGGTGCAGGCGCGCTTGCGGGCACAACATATCCCCTGGACAGAGCATATACCGCGGAGCTTCTGGATTTCGATGAGCCCACACGCAATTCGATGGATTCCGTGTCGGACCGTGACTACGTGATCGAGCTTCTTTCAGCTCTGTCGACCATCATGATGCATCTGAGCCGCTTCTGCGAAGAGATCATCATATGGAACTCCAACGAGTATCGTTTTGTGGAGATCGATGACACGTACAGCACCGGAAGCAGCATCATGCCGCAGAAGAAGAACCCGGACATCGCCGAGCTGGTGCGCGGAAAAACCGGCAGAGTTTACGGAGCGCTTATGCAGATGCTCACGACAATGAAGGGAATCCCTCTTGCCTACAATAAAGATATGCAGGAAGACAAAGAGATGACCTTCGATGCGATCGACACGACAAAAGGCTGCATCGCGCTGTTCACCGGAATGATCTCTTCCATGCATTTCCGCAACGACGTCATGGAGCAGAGCGCCAGGAACGGCTTTACCAACGCGACGGACGCAGCGGATTATCTGGTCAATCACGGTGTTCCGTTCAGGGACGCGCATAGTATCGTCGGCAGACTGGTTCTGATGTGCATCGATAAAAATATCTCGCTCGATGAGCTGCCTCTCGAAGAATACCGGACCGTGAGTCCTGTGTTCGAGGAGGACATTTACGAAGCGATCAGCATGAAGACCTGCGTGGAGAGAAGAAACACTACAGGCGCCCCGGGGCCGAAGGCTATGGCCGAAGAGATCGAGGCATGCGAAAAATACCTGCAGATTTGAATAAAAGAAATAAAAATACATAAGCAATGTGGCATAAAACGAAAGGATGAAAAAAATGAGCGGTAAATTGAGAGTAGGAATTCTGGGAGCAACAGGTATGGTAGGACAGAGATTTATCTCTCTTCTGGAGAACCATCCCTGGTTTGAAGTGGTGACCGTTGCGGCAAGCCCCCGTTCCGCAGGCAAAACCTACGAAGAAGCAGTCGGCGGCAGATGGAAAATGGATACCCCGATGCCTGAGGCAGTCAAAAACCTGATCGTGATGAACGTTAACGATGTGGAAAATGTAGCCTCCACAGTCGATTTTGTGTTCTCCGCAGTGGATATGAGCAAGGATGAGATCAGAGCCATCGAGGAAGCCTACGCACGCACCGAGACACCGGTGGTCTCCAACAACAGCGCGCATCGCTGGACACCGGACGTTCCGATGGTCATTCCGGAAATCAATCCGGAGCACTTCGATGTGATCGCAGATCAGAAAAAGAGACTCGGCACGACAAGAGGCTTTATCGCCGTCAAGCCGAACTGCTCCATCCAGAGCTATGCACCGGTCCTCACCGCATGGAAAGAATTTGAACCGTACGAAGTTGTTGTAACGACCTATCAGGCTATTTCCGGAGCAGGAAAGACCTTCAAGGACTGGCCGGAGATGGTAGAGAATATCATCCCCTACATCGGCGGCGAAGAAGAGAAGAGCGAGAAAGAGCCGCTCCGCATCTGGGGTAAGGTAAAAGACGGCGTGATCGAGCCTGCACAGGAGCCGAAGATCACCTGCCAGTGCATCCGCGTTCCGGTCCTCAACGGACATACAGCGGCAGTGTTTGTCAAATTCCGCGGCAATCCCACAAAAGAGCAGCTGATCGAGAAACTGGTCAGCTTCAAAGGACTTCCGCAGGAGCTTTCGCTTCCGAGCGCTCCGCAGCAGTTCATCAGATACATGGAAGAGGATAACCGCCCGCAGGTTCGCCTTGATGTGGACTATGAGAACGGCATGGGAATCTCTGTGGGTCGTCTCCGCGAGGATACGATCTATGACTGGAAATTTGTGGGTCTCTCCCATAACACCGTGAGAGGCGCGGCCGGCGGTGCTGTACTCTGCGCCGAGACGCTGAAAGCAAAAGGCCTGATCGCGGCAAAAAACTGAGGTGCCTTGCCGATGCAGGATCATCATGAAACAAGTCTGATCACGGAGGAGGACTCATGAATTACGAAGATGTACAGAAAGTATCGAACGCATCCCGGGCAAAAGCATCTCTTTTGAATCAGAGCTTTTTTAAGTATTTTCTCAGGGCGATCATGGCGGGCTTCTTCATCGATGTTGCCGTGATATTCAGCAATGTGGTGGGAAATCTGTTCCCCGCGGATGTGATGCCGGGGTGGGGAAAGCTTCTTTCCTCGGTCGTCTTTTCCATCGCGGTGATCCTGATCAGCCTCGTAGGAGGCGAACTGTTCACCGGCAATAATTTTGTGATGGCATTCGGTGCCTATGACAAAAAGGTATCATGGGGAGATGTCTGCAAAATATGGATCGTGAGCTACATCGGTAATTTTATCGGATGCCTGATCCTTGCCCTGATCTGGTCGGGCGCAGGCGCATCGGGAACAGCGGACTACTTTGCCGCCTTTCTTCCCAACAAGCTTGCGATCCCGGAAGGACAGATGTTCCTTCGGGCCATCCTCTGCAATTTCTTTGTCTGTCTGGGTGTTCTGTGCGGGATCAAGCTGAAAGAAGAGACCGGTAAGATCCTCATGATCACTCTGTGTATCACAGGCTTTGTAGTAAGCGGCTTTGAGCATTGCATCGCCAACATGGGCACATTTGTTGTCGGGGCGTGTATGGTAGAGGGTCTTTCCTTTGCGGCGATGCTTAAAAGCATGCTGATCGTAACTTTAGGAAATATGATTGGTGGGGCGGTCCTGCTTGCATGGCCGCTCAGAAAGATGAGTGCGGATAAATAATGTCAAAATCCTTGTATATTGCCGAGAAGCCCAGTGTGGCACAGGAATTTGCCCGTGTGCTGAAGGTCGGAGGCAGCAAACGGGACGGCTTTATTGAATCGCAGGACAGCGTGGTGACCTGGTGTGTCGGACATCTGGTCACCATGTCTTATCCTGAAAAATATGACGAAAAGTATCGAAGGTGGAGTTTTGAGACCCTGCCTTTTTTGCCTTCCGAGTTTTTATACGAAGTGATCCCTTCGGTGAGCAAACAGTATGAGGTGGTTAAAAAACTGCTGAACCGCCCCGATGTGGATACGATCTACATCTGCACCGACTCCGGACGGGAGGGAGAGTACATCTATCGTCTGGTGGCGCAGATGGCAGGCGTAAAAGATAAAGTACAGAAGAGAGTGTGGATCGATTCACAGACGGAGGAGGAGATCCTGCGGGGGATCAGAGAAGCAAAGGATATTTCGGAGTACGACAATCTTTCCGCCGCGGCATATCTGCGGGCAAAGGAAGATTATCTGATGGGAATCAATTTTTCCCGGGCGCTTACCCTGAAGTACGGGGGCAGTGTCGCGAACTTTCTGGGTACCAAATTCCAGGCGATCTCTGTCGGCCGGGTCATGACCTGTGTGCTGGGTATGGTGGTGCGAAGGGAAAGAGAGATACGTGACTTTGTCAAAACACCTTTCTATCGAGTGATCGGCCATATTCGCATCGAGGAGAGCACATTTGACGGAGAATGGCGGGCCGTTCAGGGGAGCAGATATGAGAATTCCCCCAAACTTTATAAGGAGAACGGGTTTAAGAAGAAAGAAGACGCGGAAGAACTGATCCGCTTTCTGTCGGAGGAAACTCCGATCAACGGCACGGTCCTCAAGATAGAGAGAAAGAAGGAGAACAAAAATCCGCCGCTTCTGTTCAATCTGGCGGAGCTTCAGAATGTATGTTCCAAACTCTTCAGGATCTCACCCGATGAGACGCTGAAGATCGTGCAGGAACTGTACGAGAAAAAGCTGGTGACATACCCCCGAACCGATGCCCATGTCCTTTCTACGGCAGTGGCAAAGGAGATCTACAAGAATATAAACGGGCTGAAAGCCTATGACAAGGCGGGAGATGCCGCGGCGGAAGTGCTGCAGATGGGAACTTATAAGAATATCGCAAAGACACGATATGTGAATGACAAGCAGATCACAGACCACTATGCGATCATTCCTACCGGACAGGGCCTCGGCGCACTGAGGAGTGTATCTAAAACCGCGCAGCAGGTGTATGAGACGATCGTGAGGAGATTTCTGTCGATCTTCTATCCGCCGGCAGTCTATCAGAAAGTGAGCCTGGTTACCGGAATAAAAGGTGAATCCTTTTTCTCCTCCTTCAGAGTGCTTTTGGAGGAAGGTTACCTGAAGATCGCCACTAATTCCTTTGCAAAGAAGAGGAATACGGATGAGGCGAAGAACGGAAAAGGTGAGGGGAACAATGAGAACGAGACGCAGGATATCGCCGGCGATTCGACGCTCCTGAAAAGACTGTCTTCCCTCAAAAAAGGCGATGTTCTGCCGGTCGATGGACTGGAGATAAAAGAAGGGGAGACTTCTCCGCCCAAGAGATATAATTCCGGTTCGATGATCCTGGCCATGGAGAATGCGGGCCAGCTGATCGAGGACGAGGAGCTCAGGGCACAGATCAAAGGCGCGGGGATCGGAACCAGTGCCACAAGGGCAGAGATCCTGAAGAAGCTCATCAATATCAACTACCTGGATCTGAACAAGAAAACACAGATCATCACGCCGACTCTGTCAGGGGAGATGATATTCGATGTTGTCAACGCTTCGATCAGGCAGCTGCTGAATCCGGAGCTTACCGCCAGCTGGGAAAAAGGCCTGAATTACGTGGCGGAGGGAACGATCACCTCGGACGAATACATGGAAAAGCTGAACCGTTTTGTGGCGCAGCGGACAGAGCAGGTGCGGGGGAGCGCAAATCAGGTCGCGCTCCGCAGGAATTTTGAAGCTGT
>CAMNGN010000120.1 GCA_946538475.1 uncultured Blautia sp. | reverse complement strand
TATGGCTATGATAACAAGACAATGGCGCGGTTTGGTTGGTGCAAAGAAAAACGTCCCTATTGACCAAAAAGCCCTGGAAAGGACGACCACAAACACTATTACTCGCAGCTATCTCTGTCTGAAAAGTCTCAGGAAGCCGGGAAAGGACGACCACAAACATCATTACTCACAGCTATCTCTGTCTGAATTGCCCCTTGAAGTCCGAAAAGGGCGTCCCCAACACTCATTTATGGCTCACGCCGGTCAATACCTTCCCGGTATCTCCCCGCCCACCACAACCTACCTGTTACGCTTCGCCGCCCAACCGACAAGGCTCCGTTTCCGGGTACAGACCGCGGGGGCATATCCGTCTGTGAACCGTTGTGCCTGCCCGAAGAGACAAGAGCCTTAGAAGAACTTAGCCGCGAAGGCTCTCCTGAGCGGCGGCCTTAGTTCTTCTTAGGCTATTGGCTCTGAGGATCAGCAGGCACCGGTTCACAGACGGATATGCCCCCGCGGTCTGTACCCGGAAGCGGAGCCTTGTCGATTGGACGGCGAACCGTAACATCACACGAATCCCCTTACGTTTAGGCCTCTCGTTACTTGCACATATAGGCCAATATATGGTACAATATAATATCACGGAATAGCATTTGAACAGAATCCGGGGTAATTATTCTAACAAATCCCGGCCAACATACAAATTACAGTTTACAGATTCAAGTTAGGAGGTGTGATGTGAAAGAGGAAACAACTCCTGAAATCGAAAACACAGAAGAACGCCTGCCCGACGATCAGATGAACCAGCTCCTGACCAGAAGACTGCAGGCCAAAAATGCCAAACTCTCCCACCTGGAAGAACAAAAAAATACCCTTCTGCTTCAGAAAGACACCCTCGAATTCCGCAGACGCAACTACAAGCTCCTGCTCACAGGCGCATATCCCGACTGCGAAAAAAGTGTCCACGAAGAATCGGAGATAAGGCTATATCACAAGAACAAAAGCGAATACTGGAACACAGGAAACAAAACATTCGAAAACGCGGTACTGTTTGAATCCTACCGCCGCGAGATCATGTTCCTGGCACTCCTCACCTGCCTGGGCGGAATCATACCCTGGGCCTGGACCGAAGGACGATTCATGTTCAGCAAGTTCCCGATGAACTTCCTCACCCTGCTATACGCACTGTTCGAATCGGTCGCTACCGCCGACATGTCCGCCATCGGAACCGGCTCCATGATCCTTCTGGTCTTTATGGGCATGGTCCTGATCCTCAATGTCCTGGTTCTGCGAGACTATCACAGAAACGCCACACAACAGGACTTCGGCAGCACCACAAGAATAGCCGGAGTGACAAGCTGCGTGACGGCAGGAATCTTCCTGTTTGCATCCGCTGCGATCCGCAACATCACCACAGACAAAGAAGTATCATCGTTCACCAACGGATCAGGCGTATGGTTTACCCTGTTCTGCTCGGTGATCATGCTCTACATCCTCTTTAAACTCGAAAAACTTCCTGTACCGGAACCCTATCGGTCGGCCGAATACCGCTCCCTCTCCATCGAAGCGATAGAAGAGGACGAAGAGCTGTCCGAAAAAGGACTGATCATGGAAGTGACCAACTACGATCCCGTAATGCGCTTCCGCCCCGTGAGGATCATGGTGAAAAAACTGTCCGACAGAGAAATACAGATACAGGCGGTGGTAAAGAACTTTCACCACATAGCCGTAAAATCACTGAACTGTGAGATCCACCTTCTTCATCCCGACGGCTCGCACCTTACGCTGCCTGTCATGGACCTGGTGAAAAGCGAAGACTCCGATCCGACGGATGAGATCATGACCTGCTCTGTAAATGCGATAGGATTCCAGTTCAGGGCTTACGACGAAGCCAGACTTTACCCTGTATCCTGCACTTTGGAGGATGGGACGGCAGAACCCGCAAGCGGCCTTACCGTAAGGACGGATTATACGCCCGAACAGGTCAGGGATATCAGACTGGAGCTGGGAAGCCAGGTGATCAGAAAACCGAAGATGATCGGAAAATACAGAATGTGCTGCTGCGGACAGCTGCTTGAAGAAAACGAAGAAGAATGTCCGCTCTGTCACGGAATAACGCAGGAGGTGGCCGGTTGATGGAAAACAGCAAGGAAGAAGCCCTGACGATGGACCTGCCGCTCGAAAACAGCAGTGAGGAAACTCCGACGTACGAAACCGGCAGCGAGGAAACACTGCCGGCAACTACACCGTACGAAAACAGGCAGATGCTCGCAGAGGTTCATGCGATGGAGGACCGCATAGACATCACTTCCATGGAGATCGAGGACCTGGAGGACGCATGTGCGGGTATCGCCGGGGAAATCAGTTCGCTGCGTGCCGGGCTTGAAAAAATTACCGGTTTCCCGGAAGCAAAAGACGCAAAACTGAAGGCTGAAGAGAAAGAAGTACTGCCCGAAAACACTTCCGAAGAAAAACAGGAAACTGCCGACGAAACTGCAGAGAAACCTGCGGAACAGGAAGAGACGGCAGAAGAGAAGCCGGAAGAAAAGACCGGTATACTGAAAAAGAAGAAACCTCTGGGTGTGCTGGACTATCAGCCGGAACTCGGGGAAGCGGAAAGCAGCTCTATCTGGGAAGCCACTTCGGGCGAGAACGTGCTGGATCCTTTCGCGCCGGACGAGGGCGAAGACAAGAGGCAGCCTAAGCCCGAAAAGCAAAAGGGCCGAAAGAAAAAGGAGAAAAAGAAGAAAGAGCAGCTTAAGGATGACGGAAACGAAACAAATGAATCCGTCGAGTCTGCCGCAGAGGAGAACACCGAAGCCGAAAAGGCGGGAGATGCAGAAAAGTCCGACACGCTAAATGTCGAAGCTGAGAATAGCGGGACAGATAACACCGCCGCAAACGGTTCGGAAACAGAAAACGCCGAGGCGGAAAAGACCGCAGAGGAACTCTCTTCTTCTGCAGAAGAGCAGGATTCTCCAAAAGAAGAAAAAAAGAAACGCAGGATACAGCTCCCGTTCAGAAAGAAAAAGACCGATCCGGGCAAAGTATACTGCCCGTCATGCGGTACTTTTGTCGGGGAAGAAACCGTATGCCCGTCCTGCGGAGCAAAGGTGAGGTAGGAGGAAAGTGAAATGGATAATGCGATTGTTATCGGAATAGCCGGAGGTACCGGCAGCGGCAAGACTACCATCACGAGAAAGCTGGCAGAGCATTTCGGCAACCTTGTGACGGTGATCTATCATGACAATTACTATAAAGCGCATCATCAGCTGACATATGAGGAACGTGCGGCACTGAACTACGATCATCCGGATGCTTTCGAAAATGATCGGATCGCCTCCGATCTTAAGGCTCTCCGCGAAGGGAAAGTCATCGAGTGCCCCATCTACGACTATACCATCCATGACCGTTCCGAGAATACACTGACGATCCACCCGACAAAGGTTATTCTTGTGGAAGGCATTATGATCTTCTATCCGCAGGAGATCAGGGATCAGATCGATATCAAGATATTTGTTGATGCTGATGCCGACGTACGGATACTGCGCCGTATTACACGAGACGTAAAGAAAAGAGGAAGAACTCTTGACAGCGTGATCAGTCAGTATCTGAATACGGTAAAACCAATGCATGAAGCTTTTGTGGAGCCTTCTAAACGGTTTGCCGACATCATCATACCGGGAGGCGGCCAGAACCAGGTTGCCCTGGAGATGGTGATCAATCGTGTGCAGGCGCATCTTAACCAAAACAAGTAAGTTCCCACCTTCAAAAAGTGCATCGGATTGCCGGTTACCTTTGAACCGGTACTGAAAAACCATAAAAAAACAAAACGCCTCCGGCTCATGGCCGGAGGCGTACCGGGTTATAGAGGGAGCGAAGAATGCGAAAAAAGAAAAAAATGTTGGCTGTATTTACGTCCTTCGCACTGACTGCCGCCGGGACGGCATCGCCTTTTTTGGCAGAAGAACAGAATAGTCCACCGCAAAATGCGGAAGCTGAGGCTGCCGTAGCCGGAACCGGGACGACGGTCAACCGTGAAGGAGCTGTCGGGATCAGCAGCAATTCCGTCACATATGCCGACGGGCAGGAGAAACTGCAGGATAATATAGGAGAGACCGAAAACGGCGGCGTATCTGTGGAAGGGATACAGCTGCAAAGCGACGATTATTCCTTTACCGGCATTACTTCTGAAGACAGTGATACAGCGATAAGTGGCGCCGAGATCGAACTGAATGTTTCGGACACGGAGGATGACTTCACAAGCGCGGGAACCGCGGTATATACGGACAGCGGCAAAGTTTCGATCAGCGACTCCGATATCACGGTCAACGGAGCCGGCAGATACACCATCGCGGCGGAAGGAAACGCTGATCTGGTGGTGAACAATTCGATCATCCATGCCGGCGGAGACAACGGAGCGGACGGTAATACCTCATCGGTGAGTGAGCCTGCTTCCAATGCCGGGCTACTGGTTTCGGGAACATCCCGGGCAGCTTTTACGGCGGGGGAGTCGCACACATGGTTTTATCATTCCCTTTGTCTTGCCGATGGCTGGGCGGCATTGTCGACCGACTCTGCGACAGGCAGCGGACTTGAACTCACGGCTTATGATACAGATGCGGTCGCACTTAACGGAGGGTATGGTCTCTATGCGGACACCAATTGCAGGGACTATCTTTACGCATCCAATCTGGTCTCGGCAGAAGTCGGGGCGATCATCTCGAACAACGGATCGGTCACGATCGGATCGGCGTTTGACGCAGTCGAAGCGGTGACACAGGACGGTAATGGGATACTCTCCGAGATGGAAGCAGAGCCTCTGGACGAGGACATTCCCTCCACGATCGCAGCGGGACGAAACGCGGTGATGATACATTCCCCGGACATGATGGGGGAGGGCAACAAAGACTATACCGCGCAGCTTTTTATATCAAACACGGATATGATCACGGAGGAAACAATAAGGACCGACAGCCTGGAGTATGTTTCCGAGATCAACAACGAAGTTTACATGGTTCACGGTTCCTGTGACTATACACAAAAATACGGGGAAGCGACAGGTGCTTATGAAAATTATATCGCGGGCGCCGGCCTTCTGATCAAATCGACATCCGCCGATATTGAGCTCAAAAATGTAGGCATCGATTCTTACAGCGGTATTGCGATCCTCTCGGCGCTGAATTCGGATTCGATGTCGAGGTACCTGAAGACGGAATGCGGCAAAGGTGTGAATGTTCAGGTCGAAGGATCCTGGTTGAACGGGTCCATCGTTCATGATGATTATCAGAGAGATATGGATGTCACACTGAAATCGAGCGAGTTGAACGGGTCGGTGGTCTATGCCGATGCCAATCAGTGGAACAAGTACTGGAGCGGCTTTGCGGATGATGAATCGGCCGTGTGGTACGGGCTTCCGACAGAAACGTATGTGACTGATCTGCACGAGACGAATCTTTCGCTTTTGGAAGGTTCGGTGTGGAACGCCGAAGGAACATCGAGACTTACCACCCTTACGGTCTCTCCGGATTCCGAGATCATCGGTACGGTGGAAGCGGAGGAGCAGGAGGAGACCGAGGAAGGTCTGATCATATACAGGAACGCGGTGGTGACAGGAGATCTGCCGGGGCGTATCGAAACGCCTTCTCTGCTGGAACTGGAAGAGGCGGATATTCTGATCGACACGTCTGTAAAGAAAGAAGCTTCTGCGGCAGAAACGGAGCCGCAGGAAGGAAATCCTCCCGAAGGGCAGGCGACTGAGGAACAGCCATTCGAAGAAGGCCCGGGAGGAGAAAGACCGGAAGGACAGCCACCGGAGGGAGGTCCGGGAGGACAGCCACCTGAAGGAGGTCCCGGAGGCGAAACTCCGCAGAGAATGCCGGGAGAGGGCGGAACATCTTCTGCGAATGAAAATGTGCTCGGATCGTG
>CAMNGN010000119.1 GCA_946538475.1 uncultured Blautia sp. | reverse complement strand
ACCACCAGCTGGTACACACCGTTGATGAAGAAGCTCATGATGTAGCTTGTGATCATCTCACGGCCTTTGGCCATGTTGAGGATCTTTCCGCAGAATACGCCCAGAAGGACCGAGATCGGTATCGAGAGGATCATGGCGAGCACCATGCCCGGGATGCCGATGATCTGCCAGTCGGAGGCGAGGATGAGGCCGATCTGCCCTGCCATCGCGCCCAGCGTCATACCAAAGTTGAGGCCCATGCCTGCCATGATGGGGATCAGCAGAGCCAGGATCAGGAATGCGTTGCGGCCCATACGGGTTACGATCTCGTTGATCAGATAGCTGGGAGAAAGTCCCGACAGCGGGATACACACCGCACATATCAAGATGAACATAAGGGGCACGGAGCTTCGACGCAGAAACACTCCGAAGTTCCCTTTTTTGCTATTATTTGTACTCATTTTGCTCCCTCCGTTTTTCTGGTCAGTGCATACAGGATCATACCCTGAGAAGCGATGATCCTTATGACTTCACTCATATCCATATGAACCATGTTGTTCATAACGGTAGGGGTCATGGTTACGATACCCTGGAAGAGGATAGTACCGATGATGACGTTCGTTATGGAGGCTTTGTTGACCGAAGCTCCGCCGATCAGGATGGCCGAGACAGCCGGCAGCGCCATGTAGAAGGGCGCCATGTACAGCTGGATAAAGCCGAAGCCCTGTTCGTATACCAGAATTCCGACCGCTGCAAGCCAGGTCGACATTACGACGGAGAGAAGACGGATCTTGTCTACGTTGATGCCGGCGGCGCGGGCGAAGGTGGGGTTGGAGCCCACGGCGGTCATGGCCGTTCCGGTCTTGGTGTGAAGGAACGCCCAGATGAGGAAAGCCAGGAACGCGAAGAACAGGATCGAGCCTGTCGGGATCTCGAGGTTTCCGATCTTGATCTTCAGGAAGTTGGCAAGAACGTTGATGTAGTAGCCTTCCAGAGAGATGGTGGTACGGAGGCCTTTTCCTGCCATACCCCAGACCATGTTGGGGCTCTTGTACGGGAGCACCAGCCACATCATACACATGAGGGATACGGATGAAAAGCCGACGTATGTTGCGATCATCATCTCGCCGCCTTTGATCTTATTGAGCAGCCAGCCGTAGAGCGATCCGAGCACCAGGGCAAACGGAGTGGCGATCAGGATGGCCATAATGAAGGAGACGGGGCCTTTAAAGCCGAACTCGATGGACATTGTTGCGCCAAGCAGACCGGAGATGATGCCCAGCGGGAGACCGAAGTTCAGACCGCAGCCGGAGTGCACCATCGGCACCATGGCGAGGACCAGCACGCCGTTCCAGCTGAAACGGGCGATGATGTTGGTGATCTGTGTGGGCAGATCCGCACCGACGATCGGTGCCATGATCAGCAGCAGAAGGAGGAAGAGTGTGATCAGCAGTCTCGGAAGTCCGAAACTTTCCACCAGCCTGCCAAACAGGTTTTTTTCTTTTTTCACGATTATCGAACCTCCTTATATGACCTGGCTGAGCATCAGAGCACCCAGATCTTCCACGGAGGAGGATGCCGGGAGGATTCCCGCTATTTTGCCTCCGGAGACGATCGCGATGCGGTCGCAGCTCTGGCGAAGCTCCTCCAGCTCTGAGGAGACCATCACGATAGTGACACCGCTTTCGCGGTTGAATTGTTTAAGCGCGTTCAGCACGAGTGCCTTGGCTCCGACGTCGATGCCTCGGGTGGGCTCGGATACGAACAGAAGCCGGGGCTCAAGCGCAAAGGCTTTTGCCAGGCAGACTTTCTGCTGATTGCCGCCCGAGAGCTCACGGGCTTTCTGGTGGGAGCCGACGCACTTTATGGCGAGAGATTCGATATATTTATCGGTGATCTCTTTGATGGCTTTTTCATCACGCCAGGTGATCGGTCCGTATTTTTTGAGGAATTTGTTCTGGATCTGCATTGCCGGGAAGGCGATGTTCCATTCCAGAGACTCGTCCAGAAGAAGGCCGACGCCTCGTCTGTCTTCGGACACGAAGGAGAAGCCGGAGTCCAGACATTTTCTGGGATTGTTGAGCGGGATCTCCTGTCCGTCAAAGACGACTTTTCCACCTGCCTGGTAAAGGCCCATGATCCCGTTGGGGATACCGAGCTTGCCCTGACCGGCCAGACCGCCGATTCCAAGGATCTCGCCTTCTTTTACTTCCAGATTGACGTTTCGCACGGTCTCGCCGGGCATGTCGACCCAGAGTTTTTCGATAGAGAGAATGGTGCGATTGCTTTCGGTGTCGCGGACATCGGCAGAGGAGGCCTTGCTCACCACGTTACGGCCCACCATGCATTTGGTGATCTCGCTGACATTTGTGTCTTTTGCTGCCGCTTCGTTTACGATATAGCCGTCACGCATGACGACCACGCGGTCGCAAACGGAAAGAATTTCCTGCAGACGGTGGGTGATGAAGATGATGGCGATGCCGCGCTGAGACATTCCTCTGATGGATTCGAGGAGAGCCTCGGCTTCTTTTTCGGTCAGTACGGCGGTCGGCTCGTCCAGGATGAGCAGCTTTAACTGTTCTTTGGAAAGTTCACGCGCGATCTCGGTAAACTGTTTATGACCGACGGGCATCTCGCTGATGATCATGTTGCGGTCGATGTCTACACCCATCATTTCGATCGCATTGGCGGCGCGCTCGTCCATTTCTTTGCGCTTTAATGTATTCAGACGATCGCCGAAGACTTCGGAGATCACATTTTTCCTTGTCGGTTCTCTGTTGAGAAGTATATTTTCGGTGGTAGTAAAGCCGGGGATCAGGGAGAATTCCTGGTGAACCATGCCGATTCCCGCTTCGATCGCGTCAAACGGGGAAGAAAAATTTACGGTCTTTCCGTTCAGGATGATCTCGCCGCCGTAGCCTCCGGTCTCCCGGATCATGTCGGCGCCGAACAGGATACGCATCAGAGTGGATTTTCCGGCGCCGTTTTCGCCGACCAGTCCGATTACTTCTCCTTCACCAAGCTTCAGATTGATATCTGTAAGGACCTGGTTGCCGAAGAAATCCTTTCGGATATTCCGCATTTCGAGAAGAGTGTTGCTTTCAGCATTCATATTTCTGATAACCTTTCAGTTTCAAGTCAAAGGTAACCGGCAATTCGCTGCTTGCCGCTGATCGACAGCCCGCCCGCGGGCTGTCGATAAAAACGGGGGAGAACCGTGTCCTCCCCCGTTTGTCCCGATACGGTATGATCACACTTTGTGATTATTTGGTGGTGAAGTATTTCTCGGGAACTTCTACATCTGTGGAGCCCATGAAGTGTCCGGGATCTCCCATGATATAGGTATCCTGGTATACAAGGAATACGTTGTCCATCTTGACACCGGTGTCTGCGTTGGTGTAGTTGGAGCCGTTCCACTCAGCCTTCGGGGAGAATTCCTGATAAGCTGCTGCGATATCGTCGATGTTGTCCAGCTCGCTCTTGCCGTCGATGACGTTCATAGCGTGCTGTGCAAGACCTGCGGAAACGGTGTAGCCATAGGAGTATGCCCATGTTCCGAATCTGCCTGCGCCGCCTTTTTCTACGATCGCGGATTCAACCTTTGCAAGGATCTTCTCGAAATCGCCTGCTTCTTCGGTCAGGTCAAGTCCGAGTGCTCCCGGATAGCCCATCAGCGGAGACGGAAGGTCAGCTTCGATAAAGTATCCGCCGTACTCGAGGAGCTGTTTGAGCAGCGGCTCGGTATGTGCGTCGTTTGTACAGAAGTATGCGGAGTTGGTGCCGTATTTCTCTACCCACTCCGGAACATGCTCAAGAATGTAAGCCTGTGCACCCGGAACACCTACGTCTGTGGTGGGATCGGGAGCGGTCTCCATCTCGAACTTCATGCCGAACTCTTCGCAGGCTGCCTTCATGATGGCAACACGGCGGCTCATTGTCTCGTAGGACATATGACGCGGGAAGGAGATGTGTACGAAGGTGTCGCATCCGAGCTCATGAGCGGTACGGATGATCAGGTATCCACGTGCTACGAAGTCGTTGTTGCAGACCAGGTCGGCTGCGCTTCCGATCTCGGGAAGGTCCTCGTGGGACTCACCTGCGATGCAGAGGATGTCGGGTCTTCTTTCTTTGATCTGACGGAAAGCTTCGGTGGTTCCCGGGATAGCCTGGTTTACGATGATGGCTTTCATGTCGGGATCGTCCGAAAGGTTTACGATCGTCTGAATGGTGGTCTCAAGCTCTTCAGTAAAGTTGTCGGGATAGATCGCAAGTGTAACGCGGTCCTCGCCGTATTTTTCCTGGAAAGCTTCTGCGCCTCGGCGGTCGTCCTCGGACTGAGAAACGGAACCGGTCACGATACCGATGTGGTAATCGCCTGCAGCTTCGGTCTCTTCGTCCGCAGCTTCTTCGGTTTCTTCCTCATCGTCTTCGATTTCGATGGTTTCGACCTCGGCTGCGAGGGTGGGAACCGCAAATGCAGAGATGGCCATTGCGGATGCAAGAATAAGACTTAACAGTTTCTTCTTCATAGGTTTTTCCTCCTTATATGTAATAAAAGAAACATATAAATTATACTGCAATTTAGGACGTTAGTCAACCAAAGCAGCGTGTGGGGTAAAAAGATATTTTTCATTTACAGGAAATATGATATAATCTTTCATCATAGGGTCTTTTATTATAGAGAGGACAGAGTCATGAAAGAACTTGAGATCACCGCGCTCAACGAAAATCTTGAGAAGGTACTTGCTTTTGTGGATAAGGAGCTCGAAAAGGTGGGCTGCCCCATGAAGGCGCAGCTCAAGATAGATGTCGCGGTCGAGGAAATTTTTGTCAATATAGCAAATTACGCATACCATCCCGAAAGCGGTCCTGCCACCATACGTGTTGAAGTGCTGAAGGATCCCTTCCAGGTCATCCTTTCCTTTGTGGACCACGGGATCCCGTATGATCCGCTGGCAAAAAAGGACCCGGATATCACGCTCTCTTCGGAGGAACGCGCGATCGGCGGACTTGGCATTTTTATGGTCAAGAAGAGTATGGATGACATCACATACGAGTATAAGGATGGCCATAATATTCTTACCATAAAAAAGAATCTTTGAGGCAATAGGCCGAAGCACCTGCTGCTGAGGCCGTACGAACATGAATCAACAGGCAAAAATCCCATCGCCGGAGGCGATTCGCATGGATTTTTGCCGTATCTGTTCAGGGACTGAACAGATACTCTATGAGACGGAGTACTGTAGATGAGTAAAGAAAAAAGGATCAGGCAGCCGGTGAAGGGAAAGGTTGCCAAGGTTCCTGTAGTGATGCAGCTGGAAGCGCTGGAGTGCGGCGCGGCCTGCCTTACGATGATCCTCGCGTATTATGATAAGTGGGTACCGCTGGAGCAGGTAAGGAAGGACTGCGGCGTTTCGCGCGACGGGTCCAACGCGATGAACATTCTGCTGGCAGCGCGCAGCTACGGCCTTCAGGCGGATGCATACCGGGCCGAGCCAGAGCTGCTCAAATCGGAAGGCACTTTTCCCTGCATCGTCCATTGGGAATTCAATCATTTTGTCGTCCTCGACGGTTTTCGCGGAGGAAAGGTGTATCTTAACGATCCCGCCCGCGGAAAGATCGTTATCACCGAGGAGGCTTTTGACCGCTCTTTTACGGGCGTGTTTATTATGTTTGAGCCGGGGGAGAACTTTGCGCCTTCGGGAACAAAAAAGAGTATGCTGGATTTTGCGCGCAAACGTCTGCAGGGAACGGGCGGAGCTTTTGCGTTTACGGTGCTGATTTCGGTGATCAGTGCGGCGTTCGGCCTGATCAACCCGGCGTTTTCGCGCGTCTTTATGGACCGGCTTCTTGCGGGAAGGAATGCCGACTGGATCTTTCCTTTCCTTATTATGATGACCGGATTTACCGCGCTGCAGCTGATCGTGCTCTGGGTGCAGGCGATCTATTCGCTGAGGATCCAGGGAAA